>JBGOTX010000193.1:0-4663 GCA_041476705.1 Candidatus Zixiibacteriota bacterium | reverse complement strand
TTTCAATTCGGGTTTGGACCGTCGTTTCCAACCGGACTGACCGGTCATCACCGTAATCTCGGTGGGCATTTCGAAGACGAAGTGTCGTTTGTCGTCTCCGAGAACTTCAGATTGGGGTTCGAAAACCGCTTCACCTTCCTGGGCGTCAATCGCCATGCGTATCCGGGGTACAACGTCATGGGCGGGGGGCAATGGTCGTTTTTCTTCGGGGTGACGGGACGGGCTGAAATAACGTGTGAAACGGGTACACATGCGGGCGCATTTGCCTCGACCGGTGTGGTACGCATTATGCAGAACGCGAGGACGATGTCATATCTCAACTCGTACGGCGCTCCGGTGGGTTGGACGGAACTCGGGTATACGAGTACCACCTGGTATTATTCCTTCGGGGCCACTTTTGGATACAAACTTCTATTTGTGCAGGCGCGATACGTTCATGCAGACGACGAAAGGAGAGTACTGGCGATGGTACCGATAACCGCGGGTATTCGGGTGCGGTGAGGATACGAAGCGGCGGATGGGGAGGTCGGCCGCGCACGAGGTGCGCGTTTCGACTCCGCTCAGGGCGATGTCACCCGCGAGGACGCGAGTGACCTACGAAGATTAAGACTGGCGGAACGGGAGAAGATGTTGGGTTTCTCGGCCGCTGGAGCGGCCTTCGGAACGCCGACCTACGGGACCAAAGATGTCGAAACCGCGGGGGTTTCGACCTACGAAGAATTGTGGATATCGAGAGCGTGCGTTGTATGGTCCTGCTGGACCCCGGGTCTTCGCCCGGGGTGACAGGAAGGGATGTCATCCGCGAGAACGGGAGTGACCTACGAAGATTAAGACTGGCGGAACGGGAGAAGATGTCGGGTTTCTCGGCCGTTGGAGCGGCCTTCGGAACGCCGACCTACGGGGCCAAAGATGTCGAAACCACGGGGGTTTCGACCTACAAGAACTGAGTAGACCCGTCGACGGGCTCAGGGTGACAGAAGATGTCGAAACCTCTCGCTTCACGAGACCCCTTCGGGGCAGGGGATTTCGACCTACAGGACCAGTTGGACCCGGCAACCTTTTCCCTTGCCCAAAGCGCGTGCGGGGGCTAAACTACGGGGCGATCTGGTCGACAATATCGTTGGCGCAGGGATGGCGGCCATCCGGCCATAACATAGGATAAAGGGAATTACCTTGGGATTCTTCGACTTATTCACCAATGACATCGGTATCGACCTCGGCACGGCCAACACCCTCGTTTATGTGGCCAACCAGGGGATCGTACTGAACGAACCGTCGGTCGTCGCCGTCGAAAAAAGCACCGGCAAGATTCTCGCAGTCGGGTCAGCGGCCAAGGAAATGACCGGCCGCACGCCGGGGGGGATCGAGGCGATCCGCCCGCTCAAGGATGGCGTGATTGCCGATTTCGAGATGTCCGAAAAGCTGATAGCCGACTTTATCCGTCGGGTGGTCAAGCACAAGTACCTGATGAAACCCCGGGTAGTGATCTCGGTGCCGTCGGGGATTACTGAAGTAGAAAAACGGGCCGTGCGCGACTCAGCCGAAAACGCCGGCGCCCGCGAAGTGTTTCTTGTACAGGAGCCGATGGCGGCCGCGATCGGGGTCGGATTGTCGGTGGATCAACCGACCGGCATCATGATTATCGATATCGGCGGCGGTACCTCGGAAATCGCCGTAATTGCGCTCAACGGGATTGTCAACGACACCTCGATCCGGGTGGCCGGAGATGAATTCAACGACGCCATTATCAACTATCTCAAGAAGAACTATAATCTGCTGATCGGCGAACTGAGCGCCGAAGATATCAAGATCAAGATCGGCTCGGCCTTCCCGCTTGAGAAAGAACTCGCGATGGAAGTTCGCGGTCGTGACTTGGTGGCGGGCATTCCGAAGAACCTCAAGCTGTCATCGGTGCAGGTCCGCGAAGCGCTCTCGGAAACGCTCGATATCGTGGTCGAGGCGGTAAGGCAGGCGCTCGAACAGACCCCTCCGGAACTGGCGGCCGATATTCTTGATCGCGGGATCATTCTCACCGGAGGCGGGGCGCTGTTACGCGGCCTCGATAAGCGGCTCAGACAGGAGACCAACCTTCCGGTCCACGTGGCCGAGGACCCCTTGACCTGTGTCGTCCGTGGCACCGGAAAAGTGATCGAAGATTTTCCCAAGTTCTCCAAAGTTCTCGAGCGGAGTCGCAAGGACTAAAGGCGACCAGACACGATTTTGGGCCGGGACCTCCCCGGCCTTTTTTATTGCGGCCATTAATCTTTTCGCTGGACGGCCCTGTCTCAGAGTCAGACTATGAAGGTATGGCGACAAGCGTTGACCCACTTCTTGAAACCCTGGCCCATGCGGCGCAAGCCGGCGATCAGAAGGCCTTTGGGGAGTTGGTGAAGAAACTTATGAATCCTGTAATGGCCCTGACATATCGTATGAGCGGCGACCGGGACACCGCTTCGGACCTAGCCCAGGAAACATTTGTCGCCGCCTGGAAAGAATTGGCGCATTTCCGGGGACAAAGCTCGATCAAGAGCTGGATCTGGCGGATTGCGGCCAATCGATCCCTGAATTATCTGGAATCGAAGAACCGTCGCCGGAAACTGGAGCAAACTATTCCGCCGGTCGAGTTGACCACGCATGACTCGCCGGATCATCAGTATGAGCGGGATGAACTACGACGCGACGTGCTGGCTTTTATGGCGACTTTGCCGCCCCAACAGCGGCTGGTGTTTGACCTTCGGTTTTACCAACAATGCTCGTTTGAAGAGATCTCGCAGATTATGGGTCGGGCGCTGGGGACGGTGAAGACGTTGTATCGTGAAGCTGTCAGCAAGCTCCGGATTCACGCCCGGCAGACGGGGTGGCGGTCATGATCTGTCACGAATATCAGGATCAGTTGCAGGAGCATCTGGGGCAGGACCGACTCCCCGATGATCTGGCTCGCCATCTGGACGATTGTTCAGAGTGCAACCAAGTTTGGAAAGATTTGCTAGAACTGGGCGGCCATCTCGGACAGGACAGCGTGTTTTATCCTGAGACGGAGGAATCCGAGTTGGTCGCGCGAGTGATTGAGCGGGAGGTTCGAGCCACCACGACGGTTACGGTTGTGCGCCCGGTCTGGTTGGTGCGATTGTCGGCAGTGGCGGCGGCCGCATTGTTGCTGATCTCCACCGGCCTGGTGGTAGAGCGGTACTCGGGACGGCAGGTGCGGACGTCTGCGGACACGACTTCTGCCCAAGTTGCCGATTCCGGAGTACCTGCGGTTCAAAATGAAGACGACGAGATGCCGGCCGAGACGATTAATCTTTTGATTCGGGAAGTGTCGACGCGCGGGACATTTGAGGCAGGGGATCAATTGCTTGACGATCTTTCCGACGATGAAGTGTCGTACCTCAAAACAGCTTTGAAGGCGGGAGATTTGTTGTGAATAGGATAAATAGTCCGGTTTTGCATTTGGTCAATCTGGCGGCTCGATGGAGCGTGATCGTGTTGTGTTTTGTCTCGCTGTCCCCGGTGGACACACGGGGGGGAGGGTGTGCATCGCCCCGTGATTGTGAGATGATCGCCGAGGGCCTTCTGTGGGCCATCGAGCCGCCTGCCCTTCAAATGCCCGATGCCCCTCCGATGGGAGGCGGCATGCCCGACATGCGCGGTCGGCCCGACATGGAACGTCAACGCCGGCACCTGGAGCAATTGCGGCTGTTGAAATTGCTCGAAGTGCTCGATCTTCGCGACAATCAGGAGGAGCCGTTTCTTTCGGCTTTTCAGGCGATGCGCAAAGCTCAGCGCGCTCTGGACGAGCAGAAGGGGGAGCTGATCGGTCGATTGTCGCTCCAGATACAGACTTCGTCGAAGGATGATAAGAAAGTGAATGCGCTGGTGGACAGCGTGGTATCGATCGAGGATCAGAAACGGGCGGCTATGCGAGGTTTTTTCGACAAAGCGCGCACCATTCTTACGGCCGAACAGGCCGCTAAACTTCTGGTTTTTCAAGAGCGCTTTGAATACGAACTGCTTGAACGAGTGCGCGAGTTCCGGGAGCACAACCGGATGGGTCGTCCCGTGCCGGAGCAGTCCGACAGTAATTGAGAAATGTAACGTCTGAAATAAGGAGGATACGTATGAAGAAGTTTATTACTCTGGCGTTGGTACTGGTGGCGGTGCCGCTTTTGGTTCTGGGACAGGCGCCCGCGCACTCACCCAGGCAAACGGTCGAGAAAGTCTTTGAGGGACCAGGCGAGGGGCCGATGGGACCGGAATGCGGCATGATGATGTCCGGACACGGCCGGATGGGCGGAGACGGATGCTGTCAAATGGGTGGACGCGGTCCGAAAATGATGGGCGAGGGCGGACCCGGAATGGGAATGCTCATGCAGATGGCCGACAAGCTTGAACTGACAGCCGACCAGAAGGCGAAGCTTGAGAAGATGCAAACCGACTTTCAGTTGGCGGCGATCGATCAGCAGGCTAAAATCAAGAAGGCGGGAATACTGCTTGGAGGTCTGATGCGCGACGATAAGGCGGCGACCGCGGCGGTTGAGGCCAAGATCGATGAAATGGCCAAGCTCCGCGCCGAGATGGCCAAGATGCGGTATCGTCACCATGCCGAAGTTCGCGGCATCCTGACCGATAAGCAGGTTGACATGCTCAAGAAAATGCGCCAGGA
>JBGOTX010000192.1:0-4664 GCA_041476705.1 Candidatus Zixiibacteriota bacterium | reverse complement strand
GTTGGAAATTCAGGAATCGGTTTCTTCCGGTCCTCGTCGAACAGACCTTCGGCCGACAGCTTTTCGAATAATTGCCGGAATGCCAGTTCGAGCGGCCCGATCCCCACCGGCACGATTTCTTTGGCTGTGAGTTGATACTGCCCGCCTTTTTCGTAGACGGTAATGTCACCGCGCGCCAGAATCTTCTGCCCGTTTTTCGGCTCAAATTTGAGATATGCGCCCGCAGTGCGCCAGATGACGCACTTGAGGACGGCGTTTTCGTCTTTCAAGCTGAAATACCGGTGCCCGGAAGTGTGGTGGATATACCCGGAGATTTCCCCCTCAACCCAGATTTCGGGATACATCTCTTCGAGCGCGGATTTGATCATCCGCGTAATGGCGGTGACAGTGAATGCTTTCGGTAGGGCGGGCATGGTTCAGTATATCCAGCGCCAGCTCACGGGGCAATCAGTTCCTTACGCACCAAGTTGCTGATGAAGTTGTTCAGCCAGTCTATTGTTTATCCCCTTCACCGCCATTAGCTCTTCCACTGTCGCTTTCCTTATCCCCTCGATCGATCCGAACTGCTTGAGCAAGGCGTCGCGCTTGGCCGGGCCGATCCCCTTGATGTCATCCAGAACCGATTTTATCGTCCGTTTCTGGCGAACCGTCCGGTTATACGTTATCGCAAACCGGTGGGCCTCGTCACGAATGCGCTTGAGCAGAATCAGCGCAGGCGAGCTTTTGGGGATCGTGATCGGGTCGCTCAACTGCGGCAGGTAGACTTCTTCAAGCCGTTTGGCCAAAGAAATGATCGGCTGTTGGACAAAACCGAGACTTTCAAGTTCGGCGCACGCCGAGGACAGTTGCCCCTTGCCGCCATCGACCACGACCAGATCGGGCGGGCGTTTCTGTTCTTCGCGGATGCGATGAAAATACCGGCCGACCACTTCGCGCATCATCAGGAAATCATCCTGCCCCGTCACTCCTTTGATTTTGAAATGACGGTACTCGCTTTTCTTTGGAACCCCGTTGTCAAAATAGACGCACGAGCCGACCGCATCGGTTTCGCCGGTGTTGGAAATGTCGAAACAGACCATCGTGCGCGGCGAACTGTCGAGTTTCAGATGGTCCTTGAGCGAACTGACCATTTTGCTCGTCCGTTCGGTGTGGATCCGCTTCTGGATCAGCAGTTCATCGAGCAGATGCCGGGCGTTGGCGGCCGCCAGTTCGACCAGCCGGACTTTCTCGCCGATTTTAGGAGTAAGAATCCGCACGCGCGCGCCGCGAAGTGAGGTCAGCATTTCTTCAAGCAACTGCAGTTCCGGATATTCCTTTGGGACATACACCTGCTCCGGCAGGTTGGGCTGATGGTTGTAGTACTGGGTGAAAAAAGCGCGGAAGACCTCGTCATCCTCTTCTTCCTTGTCGCTGATCAGATGAAACTCTTGCCGGCCGATCAGCGCCCCCTGCCTGATCTGCATCACCACCGCGACGGCATCGCGACGTTCGCGGGCAATAGAGATAATATCACGGTCGACCATTTCGCCGACATCGACATGCTGGGAGATCAACATGGTGTTCAGCGCCTCGATCTGATCGCGCAGTTCCTTGGCCTCTTCGAAATCCATCCGCGTGGAAGCAATCTGCATTCGCGTCGTAAGCCGCTCGATCAGGTCCTTTGATTTGCCCGACAGGGCCATGATCACGCTCTGGACCAGTTCGCCGTATTCTTCGCGTGATTGAAAATCCTCGCACGGCCCGCCGCACCGTTTGATATGGTAGTCCATACAGACCTTGTACGGTTTCCCCTGCGGGTGGGGAATCACGAAACTGCAGGTGCGAATCTTGAAGACCCGCGTCAGAAAACCGATCGACTTGCGCATCGATTTCGCCGAGGTGTACGGCCCAAAGTAAGTCGCGCCGTCGCGGGCCAGCCGCCGCACGATTATGACACGCGGGAACGGTTCGTTGGTGGTGATCCGGATATACGGAAAATGCTTGTCGTCCTTGAGCATGACGTTGTAGCGGGGCTTATGCTCGCGGACCAGATTGGCTTCGAGAATGAGCGATTCAATTTCGTTGCTCGTGATCATGGTCGAAAGATCGGCCACCTGAGAAACCAGCCGCTCGGTCTTGGGATCGAGGCGGGTACCCGCGTGAAAATACGTGCGGACCCGATTGCGGAGATTCTTGGCCTTGCCGATGTAAATAATCTTCCCCTGGGCATCGGAAAGCAGATACACCCCCGGCGAGGTCGGCAGGTTCTTGAGCTTGAGTTCCAGTTGTTCGGGCAGTGTGGCCATACCTGTGTAACCGCCGCGACACGAACCCGGTTCAAGGAGACGGCACGGTGAGGATACGGCGCGCCCCGGCATACGAGTGCGCCCAGTACTTGTCGTTAAGTCGGCTCACAATCACTCCGTACGACTCGGAGGCGTGGACAAATTCACCATAGCCGACATAGATGCCGACATGGGTGATCCGATTCTTTTTGAGCGAAAAAAACACCAGATCGCCGAACAGAAGCCGGTTGCGAGCCACCGGCATTCCGTTGGCGAATTGATCCTGGGCGGAGTGGCCAAGTCCGATCTCTTTGAACTCGCCGAACACGTCTCGGGTCAGGTTGGAGCAGTCGGTGCCGGGTTTGAATTTCGAACTGCCGAGGTACGGCGTGCCCAGCTTTTGCCGGATAATCAGTCCGAGCTTGAGGTAATCGTCGACCGGGAGCAGTTTCTTTTCGCCTGCGGATGTGCTCGGCAATGATGCGGTCTTCCCACCATACCTCGGATTGGGCATGCAGGCGGTGAGTGATAAAAGAAGGATCAGTATGGTAACGGCGTTTTTCATCAGGCCACCTGCGGATATTGTATTCCCAGTCGCTGGGCGTAGTATATCCGGGTGGCGATAACGAGAACAACAACAAAGATGAGGTAGGCAGGATAGAACCACCCGGCCAGGAGCGTAAGCAGGACTAGCGGCAGTTTGGCGGCTAACCGGACTGTGCCGTCGGAGCGTGTCACCAGAGCGACCAACATACCAGCCGCTCCAATTACCGCCAACCACATCAGGATAGGATAATCTGACTCCCAGGCGGCGAGGGCGGCGACAAGCATCAGGAGAATCGCCAGCAGGAGTGATACCTTGCGACCAACGACAATGGCGATAGTTTCTTTACCCGCCACGGCGTCACCGTACTGGTCCGGTATGGTCGTGACGATATAGATGCTTCCGACCGCCGCGAAAAAGTAAAACGGGTTGTCCCAGCCCAACAGCCCGGAGTTGTCGACCTGCATATGAGGGAATACGGCCACCGCCGACAAAAAGCCGATTCCCCAGCCGTTGGACAACAATCCGCTGATCGGCCGGTCCTTGAGCCGCGCCGGCGGCGCCGAATAAAAATAACTCAGCGCAAACAACTGCAGGCAGATAATGAACGTCAGAGACGATACGGCCGCGCTCAGGGCCAGACCCAATACCGAAGTGATAACAAAGCCGGCCATCAGCGCCCGCTCTGAAAGAATGCCGCACTGGAGAAAGTGGCCCTTATTGTTGAGCCGGTCGGATTCAGCGTCGTACACCAAATTGAGATAACAGGCGCCTGCACCGAGGAGGGCCAGGCAGATCAGTATTAGGAAATCCTGATAACCAAACCGGTCGCCGGACAACTCGTGATGGTAGTGCAGGGCGACCAGAAAGACCGACCAAACCGGCAGATGCAAGAGCGGCCGCGCGCCGAATATCCAATCAATGATTTTCATCTCAGAAACAACCGCATATACAGAAACATCACCGGCGCCGCAAACAAAAGCGAATCGAATCTATCCAGCACACCGCCGTGCCCCGGAATAATTGCCGAAGAATCCTTGAGCCCCAGTGATCGCTTCCACATCGATTCAACCAAATCTCCAAGCTGACCGACCACCGAACAAGCGACTGCCATGATCAAGAGGTGCCAGAGAGGAATGCCGGCCAGACGCCAGAATCCCAGAATAAATGCGACCACAATCGCACCGAGAATGCCGCCCAGAAATCCTTCGACCGTCTTATTCGGTGACACGCTGGGAGCCAGCTTGGTCTTACCCAGCGCCTGACCGACCCACATGGCGGCCGAATCTCCCAGCCACAACAGACCGAACAGGATCAACAGCCAGTCTCCCCCAACCGTTCCGCCGGCCCTCAGCCGACTGCCGAGTTCGCCGACTGCGAAAACGTACGGATACAAAAGCGTCAGATAGATCATTCCCCACATGAACCGGCCGTGATACATGAAGAGTTCGGCCGGAGATTTGCGTCCCAACGCAAAAACCATGGCGCTGACGATGAAGACAAGCGCTAGAAGGGGGAAATCACCGGTCACAAGCGCCAGAGCGTGGGCCACACCCCCAAACGGGGTTCCGTCGAACAGTCGTTGACCGACGGTAAGCAAGGAAGCAATCATGGTCAGAAGACCGAGCCAAAACACCGGACCGCCCGGCTTGTACCCTTCGGCAATCAGGAGTTCCGACATGGCGACTACGGCAAAGAGAGTTACCATGCCAAAGAGCCACCCCCCTCCGGCATAACAGATAGTCAAGATGATCGGGATAGCCACCGCGGCCACGGATGTCCGGATTAGCATGTTACGGTTCATGGACTCACCTGAGGGATTACCTTTCCGAATCGGCGTTCCCGCTGTTGAAAAT
>JBGOTX010000191.1:0-4675 GCA_041476705.1 Candidatus Zixiibacteriota bacterium | reverse complement strand
TTCAACCGCCCGCCACAGAAAGGCGCCCGCGGCCTCCGGTATATCCATCGCCGACGTGGTAACGATTCGAATAAGGAGACCGAATATCAGCCCCATTCCCAGATTCGACAACGGTCCGGCGGCCGATATCCAGAGGTCGGCTGTGCGCGGATTGCGCAGGTTGTGCAGATTGACCGGCACCGGCTTGGCCCAACCGAACCTAAAACCGGAAATGAAGAACGCCAGCGTCCCGAAAAAATCGAGATGCGCCAGCGGATTGAGCGTCATGCGCCCCAGATCGCGGGCGGTGTTGTCACCAAACTTATGGGCGGTCCAGGCATGGAAAAACTCATGGACCGTCAGCGAAAACAAAATGACCGGGGCCGCAATAATGGCCTGCCGAATGAAATCGTCTCCAAACACACGTATTCTCCTGGTAGTTCTGGCTGAATATCCGGAATTTTGTCGCCCGCTGACAAGCGTTACTTTTGAGCGGGGATTTTTGCGCCTCGGCGTCCGGGTCCGGACACAACCGCCGAAGAGGTATCAACAAAACGCCAGAGAAGATCCGCCCCCTTGCGGATGCCGACTCGCGGAGTACGAGTCACCCGGCTGACCGTTTCGTGATGGTCTTCGACAAACAATCGATCACCCGTCAAATCCAATCCTGAATGCGCAGTAGTCAGACCAAGCGATCGACAGAGCCGCCCCGGTCCGCTCAATAGTAAATAATGAGGCGTGCGCGGGGAATGACCGATCATTTTCTCGACACTGTCCACCGGTTCGAGCGCACGGATCAATACCGCGGCCGGGAACCCTTTGCGTTCCGTCACAACATTGAGACAGTGATACATACCGTAGATGAAATAGACGTACGAGTGGCCGGGGGGGCCGTACATGACGGCGTTGCGGGCAGTTGGCCCGGGAGCCGCATGACATGCCGGATCATCCTCGCCGATATACGCTTCCACCTCGACGATTCTCCCAGATAATCGCACTCCACGCGGAACATATACTAGGTGCTTGCCCAATAGTTCTTCGGCGACCGTCAGAGTTGGTCGATTATAAAACGAGCGAGGGAGCTTGGTCGCCCGGCGCACACGCACTATGCTCGCGCCTAATCTTCGCAGTGGGTGACCGCATCCGGCACGAGCGGGATGACTTCCTCAAACTCGTATCCGACATGTTCGGGACGGTGGGCATCGGACCCCAGAAAATGCACCGACACTCCCGCCCGACGCGCCATGTTGACAACATCAATCGCCGGATAATAACTCTCAAAACCAAGCCGTCGAGCGGCTGTGTTGACTTCCATCGATGTCCCGGACGATGTGAGGACCTCGAAAATGGTCGGCGCCAGTCGGCGGAAATCATCGCTGACCCCATCGCCGTAGAATTTCTGTCCGTATTTCTTGATGTAGTCCAGATGGGCAATGGTGTCGAACAGACCGGTGTGGGCCGCCGCGATCACCTGTTGTACGTAATTCTCCACGGCCCGTTCTCGCCCGAATCGACTGAAGCACTTCTCATAGGTGGACCGGGCGCAGAAACACTCGTTATCGAGCTCGTGAATCCCGACCAGCAGGTAATCGAACGGGTACGACTCTTTGAGTTTCACCACCTGCTCTTCGCATCCGGCGTACCAGCCAACCTCTAACCCCAGCTTGACCGACAGCCCGTACGGATAGAACTCCTCGGCCGCTTTGAGCACGTGCTCCACATACGGCCCGACATTTTCGACCGTGGTGGGCAGATTCTTTCCGTTTACACGGACGAAGTTCGCTTCGCCGTCGCAACGAGGGTTGGCGTCGAAATGCGAGGTAAAGCAGATTTCCGCCAGACGGCGCTTGAGCGCGGCCTGGCAGTACTCCTCGATCGTGCCGGTGGCATCGATTGAATAATCACAGTGAATATGAAAATCGGAAATGTTGTCGGTACTGAGCGGAATGATCTCGGGTGTTTCAGCCATAAAGGAACTCTATCAGGTACGGGTTGGAGCGCCGTTCGGCGCCCACAGTAGTTCTCGGCCCATGCCCGGGGTAGCAAACAATCTCGTCCGGCAGGGTCAATATCTTTTTCTGAATGGACTGCATCAAGCTCTGTAACGAACTTCCGGGGAAATCGGTTCGCCCGATTGACCCTTGAAATAGGGTATCGCCGCAAAAAAGAAAGCCCTCTTCCTCTTCGAGATAGGACACCCCCCCGGCTGTGTGGCCGGGCGTGGCCAACGCCCGCAGGGGAATTGATCCATACTGCACATGCTCTTCATTCCCCACCAGTCGATCGGCTGGCGGTAGTATGATCGGCAAGCCGAATTCTCCCGACAAATTGAACTTCGGGTCGGCCAAGTACTGTTCTTCCCCTCTGCCGGCCACCAACGGTATTCCGTATTTTTGCATCAGTGCGGCCACACCGCCGATATGGTCGCCGTGACCGTGGGTCAGCAAGATCGCCCGGGGTGTACACCCTCGAGCACTAATTTGCCGAGCGATCCCTTCGGCTGAGTCACCGGGGTCGATAATCACGAGGTCTTTTGTCTTGTCATCCCACAACAGGTAGCAATTGACCTCAAACGGTCCAACTATAATGGTGTCAATCTGTTTGGCCACCGGCACAAGATACATTGTCGACTCGCGCTGTCAACGCTTTCCGTGACGACCTCAACAACAATGCGACGAATGTTTAGAGTCCTTTCCGTTTGACGGAACAGATAAAACAGCATATACTTAAGGCTTCTATTTGAAGGATATGATACAGTGCAGATAGCAGAAATTCGCAATCGAATCCCCGAGCTCCGCGGTCGCCTCGACAAACTTGCGAGGTATCTTTGACCTCGACGGCCTCAGAACCAAGATAAACGCCCTCGAACAGAAGTCCACTGAAGAGGGGTTCTGGAATAACAATCAGTCGGCTCAGGCGGTCCTAAAGGAAATAGCCGCCCATAAACGGTGGCTCGATGGCCACGGCAAGCTGGCCCGCGAGCTGAACGATACATTGGAACTGCTCGAGATTGTCGAGCCCGAATCGTCCGACGCCCAAGACCTGGGCAAATCCCTTGAGCATATCGACGAGCAACTTCACAAGCTGGAGTTCGCCACCATGTTGTCGGGGCCGGATGATGCCCGCAACGCCATCATGACGATTCATCCCGGAGCGGGCGGCACCGAGTCGCAGGATTGGGCCGAGATGCTCTTCCGCATGTACAACCGCTGGGCCGAACGTCGGCAATTTGAGGTCGAACTGCTGGATTATCAGGTGGGCGAAGAAGCCGGCCTGAAGTCGGCCACGTTCGAAGTCAAGGGCGACTACGCCTACGGCTTCCTGAAGGCCGAGTCGGGGGTGCATCGACTTGTCCGCATTTCGCCGTACGACGCCAACGCCCGCCGCCACACCTCGTTTGTGTCGGTGCACGTTTTCCCGGAGGTGGAGGAAAACGCCGATATCGAAATTAAGGATGATGACATCCGGATCGATACGTATCGTTCCTCAGGAGCCGGCGGACAGCACATTAACAAGACGTCCTCGGCGATTCGCATCACCCATTTCCCCAGCGGCATCGTCGTCACCTGTCAGACCGAGCGAAGCCAGTACAAAAACAAGGATGCGGCCTTCGCGGTGCTTCGCGCCCGCTTGTATCAGCTCAAGCGCGAAGAAGAAGCCAAGAAGATGGAGAAATTCGAGAAAACCAAAAAAAAGATCGAATGGGGATCGCAAATCCGGTCCTACGTCTTCCACCCTTACAACCTGGTCAAGGATCATCGCACCGACTGCGAAACTTCCAATGTTCAGGTGGTGATGGACGGCGATATCGATCGATTCATAGAGGCGTATTTGTCTGATCCTGACCTGAAGGATCAGGTGGTGTAAAATGGTAACAACAATGACCGACGACCGAAAAGAAATCTGTCCCGATGCGATTTCTCTCATCAGGGCAAAAGCCGGGGCCAAGCACCGTTTGGTTGTGCTTCCCGAAGGCGCCGAACCACGCATGGTTCAGGCGACCGGAAAACTGCTGACTCAAAAAGTCGTGGCCGGTGTCACCCTGCTCGGCGACGAAAAGGAAATTGCGACGCTGGCGAAACAATACGAAGTCTCGCTGACCGGCGTTGAGGTGATCAATCCCAAGACCGCCAAGGATCTGTCCAGTTTTATCGACGAGTTCATGGAGCTTCGTAAAGCGAAGGGAATCACCAAGGAGCAGGCGCGCGAAGCGATACAAAGCCCGCTTTTCTACGGCGCGATGATGGTCCGCCGCGATCTGGCTGATGCCTCGGTAGCGGGGGCGCTCTCGACCACCGGTGATGTTCTCCGGGCGGCGATTCAAACAATCGGTCTCGCGCCGGGGATCAACACCGTTTCCAGCTCTTTCATTATGACCGTGCCCGAATACCGGGGAGTGCGCAACAAGGTCTTTATGTTCGCCGACTGCGCCGTGCTTCCGAATCCCACCGCCGAGCAATTGGCTTCGATCGCAGTGTCGACCGCGAAGACGCTGGTGAATCTGATCGGGGAGGAACCGCGCATCGCCCTGCTCTCATTTTCCACGAAAGGTTCGGCCAGTCATGCCGATGTTGACAAGGTGCTGGCCGCTCTCGCAATTCTCAAGCGCGATCACCCGGAGTTGAAGGTCGATGGCGAGTTTCAACTGGATGCGGCGATCGTACCCGAAGTCGCAAAGAAAAAGGCGCCCGGCTCG
>JBGOTX010000190.1:0-4731 GCA_041476705.1 Candidatus Zixiibacteriota bacterium | reverse complement strand
GTTGTCGATGCCACCGGTCTGGGCGACGTCGTGGCCGAACAGTTAGTCGAGTTTCATCCCCAGACCGTGATCTTCACCGCGGCGGTGAAAGCCGAATTACTCACGAATGTCGAGCTCGCGCATGCCCGAGGCGAAATCGCCTACGAGCGCCATGAATTGCCCGATGGTCCCGGACGAATCTGGGCATTTGAAGACGAACTTCGTTCGGCCCGGTGGGATGACAATAACGAGTGTGATGCCCTGATGGCGCTGGCGTTGGCCCTCTGGCCGATTCGTCACCGTGCGGGCACGGTGATCGGTCCGCGCGTTGGCCGGGCGTGAGATGATTTGAGCAAAAGCCGCCGGACGAGCATCAGTGCGATTTGGCGGGCTGGGTCGGTCGCATTCGAAAACCCGACTCCAGGACTCGGCGGAGCGTGAAGGTCAGTTCGGCGTTATGAAACGGCTTGACGAAATACCCGTCGGCGCCCGCCGCGATGATATCCTGCGGAGAATGTTTTCCTGAAAATCCGGTTATGAGAATAACCGGAATATGAGCGTACTTGTCTTTGACTTCAACCAACAGATCAAACCCCGATTTCCCCGGCATGACAATATCCGACACCACGACGTCGATTTTTTTCTGCTCAATCTCGGTCAGCGCTTCCTCGGCCGATGCCGCCGTGACGACGCGGTACCGCTCCATTTTCAGCAGATCCTCAAGAAAATCGCGGAGGGCGGGTTCGTCATCCACCACCAATACAGTGGGGCGACCGGTACTGTTGAGCTTATACAACCGGGCGCGAAACGACTCCTGATCCAGAGGCATGACGGCGATGTCATCGACTTCGAGACTGAGAAAAGACCGGACGGTGTCGGTATCAAAGCTGTGTCCCACCGCCATGATCGGAATCAGCCGGTTGCGGTGGCTGGTTCGGGCGTGCCTCAGCACCTGCAGGCCGGCGTTTTCGCCGGGCAACGGCTCGATGAGCACAACATCGATACCTGAGTCGGATTCAATCATGCGGATAGCCGTCTTGGACGCGTCCGTTATCACGATTTCGAAGTCTGGATCGTCAAGAATACGCTTTACTTCGGAAATCAGGCCGGGATCGGCCATCAAGGCCAGCACTTTCACGTTCGCTCCGCGGTTGGCAGTCGTAAGGTTACCGTTTCATTAAGAGATCGGCGGAATTTGCGGGAGCTTTACAGGGTGGTCAGCCGACAAAAAAACGCCCTTTGAGGGAAGGGAACTCAAAGGGCGTTAAGGGGAGGAGGGGGATGGGGGAATTCAGCTTTTCTTCCGTCGAATCATCAGGGCTCCGCCACCCAATCCAAGGGCCAGCAGGGTAAACGTGGATGGCTCGGGAGCAGTAGAGGGCGGCACTTCGCCCGTGGGGGCATGCATGCCGCCGGTCACCGGCGAATCATTAGACCCACTCTTATGTTCACTCGGAGTCGGGTTCTGCTGATTGACGGTTATGCCGTAAACGTCCGACATAGTCCAACCCATCAACAGGCAGAACAGAATGAAGGCGAGGACCCATTTGAGAGGTTGCGATTTGCGACGCTGGTAGATCTTCATAATTTCACCATCCCGACGAACAATTTAAGAACTCTAACGCTGAACTTCTACCGAGCAACCCCTGTGCCCGATTTACTCCGGGCAGGCCTCCCGTTGATCGACAAGGGATTCATGGAGTTATGCGGGCCTCGTTTACCCCTGTTGATTTTCACCTACGTCCGCCTTCGGCAACCTCTTGCGCAAAATGACTGGTGATCTGCCGGTAATGATGAGCGCGGCTGGATGGGTATATGGAGGTTGCATGGCAGTACATCTCGGTCGACTGACGGTCCAACTCGGTGAGATGGCCGGTTCACCGGTCGATGAATTCATACATCTCATCAATCAGCGGATTGCTCCGGCGACGCCGCTGACGCCGGAACTCGTGTATATCGCCTCAATGTACCTGGTCTCGGATCAGGTCAATTCGTTCGGCGGGCGATTCCCGATCGATGAACACGCCCGGATCGCCCAACTGCTTGTTGATTCACCGGTGATCGTCGGTCACCGAAAAGACCGCCTCCCGATCGGCCGAACATTTCATGCCGAGCTGGTGGAACGGGATGGCCGGAAATGGGTGAAGAGTTTCTTCTACTGGCTCAGGAATACCGGCGGCGCTGAGGACCTCCGCGAGAATATCGAAGGGGGCGTATACAAAGAATGCTCCGTTGCCTTCACCTATAATCTGCCGGAGTGCTCGATCTGCGGACAGGATATCCGTTTGTGCGCGCATGAGCCGTTCCAGCCGTACCAGACCTCCAACGGACCGGCCGTCTGCCACTTCAACTATCGTCAGATCGAACGGGTGCTGGAAGCATCGCTGGTTTATCGCGGCGCTGTGGCCGACACACTTGTAACCCGCGAGGACAATGTTGAAGCAAGCCCGTCGGGTATCTATCCGACCCTGACATCATTAGGTGAATTGTCGGCGCTCGATCCGGGCAAACTGTATCTGGTTGTCCCTCGCTATGAATCGATTCCCGTTATCGTGTCGGCTGGCGGCGACACCATTTCTGTTCGCCGCGCCGATAAGAAACCACTCGGCGAACAGGTCGTCGCAGAGCTGGGCGGATCACCGCTCGGCGCCTTTGATAACCGCCCCGGTCTTTTGATCGGGTATCACGGCAAGGAGCGCTGTCGGGTGGCTGATCTGGAACGATATCTGACCGACCGCACCGGCCCGGTCTCTCGTCTGGTGCTGGCTCTGTATCTCGATACCTCCGCCGGGGTTCAACCGTTCAAGCATCGGTCGTCGCTCCGGGGCGTTCGCCTTCTGCCATACGGCATTGCCGGGCGGTCTCATTTGGCCGCCGTCATCGCGCGGCTGGCCACCCGCGCGGGTGTCGAAATCTGGCCGTTCGATTCTCATCCGCTTGTCGATTGCGGCTACCTCTACAATCCGGGCAAATCATCCAGCGTCCGCGACGATTCCTGCCGTCTGGAGATAGGTTCGACACAAACACAAGCCAGATTGACGATTTCAAATTCCGGCGGTCGGTCGGTATTCTTCATCGCAAATTTTGACCGCCGAGTGTTACACCGCGGCGGGAGATTCCTGGCCGATCGGGTGCTCGATGAATCCGGGCCCGCCCTGCCGGACGCATCCCTAACGGTCTCAGGCAAAATCGAAACCGCAGATGGGGGCGACGGTGGAATGCGATTGACGCTCTCAGGCGCTTTGACCGGCCGATATGTCATCAGGCCGATCACCATCGGCGGAAGACATCGCCATCTGTTTTACTGCCTGAATCAGACTTCTCCCCGATTGGAGGCGATAAATGGCTAAGCAAAAAGAGGGGCCGGTCTTCCGCATCAGCGGGCCAATCTGGAATGTGGTGACGATCGTGATGGGCATGGTGGCCGCCTATTTCCTGACTATTCAGCAATTGAAAGTTGACCTGGCCGCCAAGGCGGAATCCGAGGTGGTCGAAGGACTCGACAAAAAACTCTCCGGTTTGGAGGTGTATCTGAAGGAAGCGGTAGTGAATAAACAGCAGTTCTACGAGCACACCCAGAAGATGGAATCGCGACTGGACCGGATCGAACGCTATCTGATCGAGCAGACAGGAGAATCGCGTGGGAAAAAATGAATCCGAACTGGCGTATCTCGCCAATATACGCGAGGCGTTGACCGCCGAGGCGGTGACGATGATCGATTTCGACCGCCTCCGCGTTTGGCTGGACCAGCTGGCGGCCGATCTCCCCATACTTTATCGCGACCGCGATACAGCCAACATTCTTCGTGAGGATTATCAAAATAGAATTGGTGGGATGCTGAAAGCTATCGCCGTGGCCGAACGGGGGCGGCCGGCGCTGGGCGACGCCCTTGAAGTGATCGAGCATTTGCCCGCCCGGAGCGCGACGGAGCTGATTGACTGCTATCGACGCACCTCGGCTCGGTTTCGGGATACATTCCCGACCAGCTTTGGATTGATCACGCAACGCCGCGCTCCCGCCAATTTCAATTCGCTGATGACTAAACGGGCCTGATACGCGGGAACACCGACCCGGCCGCGCGGGAGCGTTCTCCCGGCCAAGAAATCGTCGGCCCGGCAATGAAAAAGAAGGAGAATCGACATGACTATTCGAGACCAGAATCTTGAGACCATTGCGCCGGTGATGGCCAGTTTCAAGATCCACCAGACCACCGGCGTGGATGACCTCAAGGACCAGCATATCGGGCAACCGGTGATGCTGACCGGTAACAACGAGATCGGACCGATCACCGCGGGTGGCCAACTGCTCGGCAAATTGATCAGTTTAACCCTCACTGACGGCGACCCCGGCAAGCGGTGGGCGACCGTCCAGATCGGTGGCATTTGCAAGCTGGCCGTTTCCGCCACCACTCCGGTGGTCGGCAATCGCGTTGTCGGCGGCACGGCCGGCACGGTGAAGCAAGCGACCGTGCTGACCGGATACGATCCCGCCGGCGGCAACGTCGCGCGCGGCACCGTGATCGCCGTCAACGGAACCACTGATTGCATCCTCATCCTCAATTAAGAAAGGAGCCGACATGGAATTTCAACAATTCATCCAGAAAAATGGTCTGGCTCGCCTCGCGAAGGATGAAGCCCGGGACGGAGCGCTCGGTCGGGTCGACCTGACCGCCGCCGCATAGATTGATATTACTCGCGATTTGTACTTCGAAGCCGAGTCGCAGGGGCTGACACTTTCGGAACTGCTTGAAT
>JBGOTX010000189.1:0-4741 GCA_041476705.1 Candidatus Zixiibacteriota bacterium | reverse complement strand
CATGATTCGAGTGATCGTGGGCGATGCCAGAAAGTTTCCAAAACCCACTAGTTTGACCGCTGAATTGTCGACTGACCACGGTTCCATCAGAGTAACCGGCGTCGAGCTCGGTGCAATTTTCATGGTACTGAAGGGTAACGTCACGCCGGTTCTGGCCACGGCCGACGCGAAGATGGAATACGGTTTCGATGGCGCCAACACGCGAGTGCTTGTCCACGTGCCGTTTGATATCGAGGCGCATGGATCGACGATTCAGGGCTTCACAGGGGATATCATATACTCCGATGCCGAACTCGTTAGTGTAGAAATGGCAGATAAGCAAGGATTTGCCATCGATCAGGCCATGCCAACCGAGTATTCATTGCTTCAGAACTATCCGAATCCGTTCAATCCGACGACCAACCTTTCGTTCGATCTCCCCGTAGCGTCGAATGTAACTCTCGATGTGTTCGACCTGCTCGGTCGACATGTCGCGACGCTGGTGTCGGAATCAATGCCGGCGGGTCGGCACTCGGTGGAATGGAACGGCCGCGATAGTCGGGGGCAGATGGTGGCCTCCGGCGTGTATCTGTATCGACTGGATACCGGGAGTTATCACGCAACTCGAAAGATGGTCCTGTTGAAGTAGCTCAATTCTGAAGTTGACGCAATATCCGGCGACGGGGTTATCTCCTCGCGCCGGATTTTTGTTGTCCGCAATTTCAATCTGTCTTGAGTGTTACAATGCGATTTCCGCGCGATTCTGACATTATCACAAGCCGCGCTTCAAATTTTGTTAGCAAACTCGAAAATCGTAGGTCTCAACAGTCTTCGATGTGGTCGTAAATTGTTGTGGGACAGTGTTGAAATGGCGGGGGCAGGATTTGAACCTGCGACCTTCGGGTTATGAGCCCGACGAGCTACCAGACTGCTCCACCCCGCGATCACTTTACAGAACTCTAAAGTAACCACCCCCGACATCGCTTGTCAAGCGTTCTCTGGCGCCCTTTTTCGACTCCTACCGGGGCTATCCTGCGGGAAGAGGGAAGGGCCGTGACTGTCGCGGTGTCAGCATGCGGATGGGATGCCTCAGTCAGACCAGAGAAAATACGGCGGCACGGTCGGCCAAAAGTGAATGTATCACCTGTACAAATTCTGAACAGGCGGTGTCCGGGACGGATCGTACTCACTGAAGCTCTTGGCGCTCCCATAATCCCATGGTACAGAAAGGGCGTATTCTGCCGAAAACTGTATTGATACTGCAAGTTAAACAGTCGAATACGCAGTGGCGCGAGGGTAGGCGAATCTATGTTTCTGTTCATCGGTGCTATCATTGTCCTCGGAGGAGTGCTGGGCGGATACCTGATGCACGGGGGAAACCTCCTGGCGCTGAATCAACCCTCGGAACTGCTCATTATCGGCGGAGCCGCCCTTGGGGCGCTCTTGATCGCCACGCCGCTCAACATTATCAAGAAAATCATGAAGCAGGTGACCGGAGTGTTGGGCGGCGGACTGGGGAAGAAGGATTATCTGGATCTGTTGGTCATGATGTATGAGATATTCAACGTAGCTCGCCGCGATGGTCTGGTGGGACTGGAAAATCATATCGAGCATCCCGAGGATAGCGAGATCTTCAAGCGGTATCCAAGATTCATCAAGGATCATCATGCCCGCGATTTCTTCGCCGACACGATGCGCGTCATTATTTCCGGTTCGGTCCAGCCGCACGATCTGGATGAACTGATGTTGAACGACCTCGAAGTTCACCATGAGGAAGAACTGAAGCCCTCGCAGGCGTTGTCCGCGACCGCCGACTCATTGCCGGGACTGGGAATTGTCGCGGCGGTGCTGGGCGTGGTGATTACGATGGCCTCTCTCAACGGCCCGCCCTCGGAAATCGGCGAAAAAGTAGCCGCCGCTCTGGTCGGGACCTTCCTGGGCATTCTGGGATGTTACGGCTTTGTCGGGCCGCTGGCCGCGAGTATCAGCAGTCGCACGCAGGAAACGCACCTGTATCTCAACTGCATCCGCCACGCCCTGCTGTCATTTCATAAGGGAGTGGCCGGTGTCATCGCCGTTGAGTTCGCCCGTCGGTCACTGCCGGCCGATGTTCGGCCCGGATTCCTTGAACTTGAACAGGCCTGCAGCGAGACCAGACGTCGCTGAGCACGATGGCGGAAGAACAACAACAACCGATTCCGGAACAGCCGATCATTGTCGTCCGCAAGCGGCGCGGACACGGCGGTCATCACGGCGGTGCCTGGAAAGTGGCGTTTGCCGATTTCATGACTTCCCTCATGGCCTTCTTTCTGGTCATGTGGCTGGTGGGACAAAAGCAGGAAATCAAAGAAGCGGTGGCCGGATATTTTCGTGATCCCGGCAAATTCAAACAGGACGGAAGAGCAGGTATCCTCAAGGGGTCCGATGCCGCCGTCAAGTCCAATGCACCACCGTTGGCTGTGCTCAGTCCGGCCGGGAAACAAGATCCCACGGCTACCGGGCTTGAGCGCCAACAAATGGAACTGGCCGCCCGCAGTATTCTCGACGCCCTCGAGCGTCAAAAGGAGTTTCAGCGACTCCGGAAGAATATCAAACTTCAGATGACCACCGAAGGCCTGCGGATTATTCTCAACGAATCGGAGAATTCCCCCGCCTTTTTTGAACCGGGGTCGGCGAAACTCCTTCAGCAAAGCGCTATCATTCTCATCACTATTGCCGGCGAGCTGGGCAAGCTCCAGAATCATCTGGTGATCGAGGGGCACACCGATGCCTCCCCCGGTGGACAGGACGGATACACCAACTGGGAGCTTTCGGCCGATCGGGCCAACTCAGCCCGGGCGCTGATGGATGTTTCGGGACTGTATGCCGGGCAGGTTCGACAGGTGCGCGGTTTCGCGGACAAAGTTCCGATGATCACCGGAAACCCGTCCGATCCCCGCAACCGTCGCGTGACCATCCTGGTGCTCTATAAGTCGCTTGAAGACCGGTACGACCAGATCGAGATCGGCGCCGACCTTTTGTCTGACTCCACCAAGGGATAAACACTGCTGGCGTCACGTCAGACGCCTGTCTATATTTGGGGCCGACAGAACCACTCCCCGGTGCAAATACATCGGGGGTTTTCGTATTGGTAGTGTAAGGCGCACCGACGAGCATGCAGACCGAATCCGCGCATACCGGCCGTTTGGCTGAAGTCATCAGACGCTTCTACGCCGGCGCTCCGGCGGCGGCGCTTTCCGACGCAGTAGCCCACGGTCGGTCGGTGGCGGCCACCGGACTCTGTGGCTCAGCCGAGGCGTTTGCTCTTGCGGCTTTGGCCGCGACCTCCCATCTGCCCATGGTGGTTGTCACCAGTCACTCAGACGAAGCGCACGACCTGTTTGATGATCTGTCGTTTCTGCTGTCGCCCGCCCTGGTGGCGCTCTATCCGGCCCGACAAATTCTTCCCTACGATTTCCGTGCCCCTGTGGGCGAAATCATGGGACAGCGGCTATCCTCGCTTGCTCGTTTGGTGGATGACACCGTTCGGGTGATCGTGTGTCCGGTGCGCGCGCTGATTGAACCGACCATCACGATCGAGGCACTTAAAGAGAGCCGCGTTTCGCTGTCCGTTGGAGCCGAAATTGACCTCGATGATCTTGTGGCCCGTCTGATTCGACTTGGTTTCCGGCGCGTGCCGCTGGTTGAGGAAGTCGGCGATTTCGCCCGACGCGGCGGACTGATCGATCTGTTCACCCCCGACTCCGAGGCGCCGATTCGAATCGAGTTCTTCGGCGATACGATCGAATCGATCCGACAGTTCGAGGTCGCCAGTCAGCGGACAATCGGCCGACGCACCTCGGTCGCCGTGGTCCCGAAGCGCGAAGTCCCCATCACGCCGGAGACAATCGAGGAATACCTGCAGAAACTTCCATCCGATGATTCGGATTATATTCGGCGCCGGTATCTGAACGACCCGGAACTGCCCGGACTGGAGTGGCTGTCGGTGATGTTCGGCCTCCCGCAGGGGGCGTTGATGGACTTTCTGCCGGGTGAAACTATCACGGTATTTCGCAATAGCAAAGGGCTGGTGGACGAGGCCCGCGCGATTGTTGCCGAGGCGCAGTCGTTGCACGATCGTCTGAAAGAGAAGCTCACGATTCTGCCGACCCCTGAACAGTATTACCGTCCGGTCGAGGCAACCTTTGCGAAGCTCCGCTCCCGCGTGACCATCGATATCGTGCCCTTCCGGGCCGGTCGGGAAGACGTCCTTGATTTCGCCTGTCAGCCGCACCCGGCTTTTGGCTCGCGACTTGATCTCCTAAACAAAACGCTTCGCGAATTCGACTCATCCAACATCACCCATGTCGTGGCCACCGACAGCGAGGCGCAGGCCTCGCGCCTGACCGAACTCATCCGCGAGAAGATCGGCGATGAGGTCAATCTCTCCATCGAAGTCGCCAATTTGTCCGGCGGGTTCGTCTGTCCGTCGGCGGGAATGGCGGTGTTGACCGACCACGAGATCTTCAGCCGGTACCACCGCCGCATCCGAAAGAAAAAATACCGCGAGGGTGTGGCGATCTCCGATTATGCCGCGCTCAATTACGGCGACTACGTCGTCCACGCCGATTACGGGATTGCACGGTACCTGGGTCTCAAGACGATTATTGTCGACCACCGGAGCCGCGACTGTCTGCTGTTACAGTATCTCGACAATGACCGGCTGTATGTTCCGATCGAAGAATTCAACCGGGTCGCCAAATACGCCGGCAAGGATACCGCT
>JBGOTX010000188.1:0-4752 GCA_041476705.1 Candidatus Zixiibacteriota bacterium | reverse complement strand
GCTGGCCGAACTCGGAACAGACGACGGGTCGCCCGGTCCAGCCGTGGCCGTGTCGATATAGACTTTGAACGTCACGTCGCTCGTCGCCGTGCTCGTGATGTAGAACTCGACTCCCACGGCATCGATTTGGTCAATTTGGTCTTTGTGTTTGTCCCAGTCGGAATTGGACGTGATGTCGACCCGATAAAAATAGAATGGTCCGTTGCTGGTAAAATCAACTTTTTCGACTATGACAAACGTCCCGGAAACAAGGCACCCCACCGCGAGAAGGGCGATGAGCGCCAGACCGGCCAACCGAACTGCGTTTTTTATTGCAAACATGCTCATCACCTCCCGTTACAAGCTTACCATTACGCCGACTGTCGCCTTGACAGCTTTTTTTGAACCACCCGCTTCAAGCGGAATTACCACCAGTTCGCCGCGAACATCGAGGCCAAATTTCGGCCCCAGCCCTATCCCGATTCCCAGTCCGCCGCTGTACCCCAACCGACTGATCTCTTCTTTGGTTTGATCATTCTTGATCTTGTACGATCCGGCGCCGACTGTGAAATACGGTTTGATTCCCGGCCCCGGCCCGCCGCCGAGAAGGCCGTTGATACCGAATTGGGTCACTTTGGACCCCACCGACATCGTCACGCCGTTAATCGGGTCGGGCTGTCCCCATTTGGTAAACGCCAGCTGGGCTTCGCCTGATAAGAACGACATCAGGGACAGCCGGGCACGGAGACCGAACTCGGTCCCTTGCTTCTGGTCAGCTTGCGCGACCGGAAGACTCAACCCTCCGAAAGCGCCGGCGGAAAGTTTGAGTCCTTGAGCGCCGGCCAAGGTCGCCATCGCCAGCAACAGCGCCGTCACCATCGCGATTTTTCGCATCTGTGATTCCTCCTCTTATATTAGTATGAGCGAGAACTTTTCGAACTGACATCTACAATTTAATTCCCCCTCCGGCAGTCTGTCAATCAAAACGTGAAAGCGAATGTGGATAAGTGCGCGCTTCATTTCCGCCCAAGTCTGTGCCGGACAGCAAAAAAAATGGAACCGGAGGCCAAAAAAGTCTTGACATTCTCAAAACCGAGAGTATAATAGGCGCGTTTATTAAACAAAAAGGTATCATTTATTAAACTCGGAGAGCAGGTCAGACAAGGCGTTGGAACTCAAAATAGGCGAGCGAATCAAACGGCTTCGGTTAACCTCGGGCCTCACCCAGGCGGAACTGGCCGACCGCGCCCAGCTTACCAAGGGCTTCATCTCCCAACTCGAGAATGACCAGACCTCCATTTCGGTAGACTCGCTGGCCCTCATCCTTGACGGCGTCGGCATGACTCTGGCGGAGTTTTTTTCCGAGCAATCCCAGGCCAAAGTGGTTTTCTCTCCCGCCGAACGGGTAGCGGTGGAGGGCTGGGGCGCGCGGAAATTTGAAATCCTTGTCCCCGGTTCGACCAACAATCTGATGGACCCAATCTGGATCGAGCTGGCTCCCGGCGAGAAAATGGAACGGCAAGAACCGCATCCGGGCGAGCAGTTCGGGTTTGTGTTCCGAGGCACGGCCACGCTTAAGATGGACCGGGCCACTTTCAAAGTCCCGCCGAGGCATTGCTTTTATTTTGAATCGGATCGGACATCGCAAGTAGTGAATAATAGTTCGTCGGTCGTTCAATTGTTGTGGGTCTCGACCCCGCCGCAAATGTAACGGTACGGTTTGAAGGAGGAACCTGATTTGAAGATTCTCGGACGTCATCTGATTGTTGAGTACACCGACTGCGACAAGAAGGTACTTGACAACGTGCGTACGCTCGAAAAGCACATGCACGAGGCGGTTCGCCGCGCGGGTGCGACCATCGTCCGCTCTGTCTTTCACCGCTACGCGCCCCAGGGGGTATCGGGCGTGGTCGTGATCGCGGAGTCGCACATTTCCATTCACACCTGGCCGGAATACGGGTACGCCGCGGTGGATTTCTTCACCTGCGGCGAGGCCGTCGACCCGCACAAGGCCAGCGCACACATGAAACTCAAGCTGGGCGCCCAAAACGCCTTCGTCAATGAATTGAAGCGTGGTATCCCGTCGGATACTGATGAAGTCATCAGCCACAAGACCGTTCAGCTCCGGCTGAACATGATTTCACCCACTCACTAACAAGGAAGCTAAGCTGAGATGACGCACTCATTGAATTTCGCGGCCACCGAAGACACCGCCCTCTTTCGCGGCGTGGACACGTCCCTGATTCGTGACATGTTCTCGACCAGGCGGCTGGAAACACCCCTGTTGTTGCTGTCGCGCTCCGAAGTGCGCCGCAACTACCTCGCCCTTCAGGCGGCTTTGCCCCGCGTGCAGATTCATTACGCCGTCAAGTCGAACAACCATCCGGTCATCCTCAAGGAATTGTATGACCTGGGTAGCAGTTTCGACATCTGCTCAGTCGGCGAAGTCGACGACGTCGTGAAAGTCGGCGCCAAACCAACCGAGTTGTTGCATACCCATCCGGTCAAGTCGGTCTCTGAGTTCGACCGCGCCGTGGCGTCCGGAATCGACCTGTTCGTGGTTGATAATCCCGACGAGGTGAGAAAGTTCGCCCGCTACACCGACAAGAAACTCAGGGTCCTGATTCGGTATAAGATCGGCCTCGAGAAGGCGGCGGTGGTCAATCTCCAGTACAAGTTTGGCTGTAACACCAAGGAAGTTCTCCCTCTGGCCCGCATGATCCAGGAGACCGGCCACGAATTCTACGGCCTGAGTTTTCATATCGGCTCTCAGTGCATCTACGCCGAAAACTATGTCAAGGCGATCGAAGCGGCCAAGAAACTGATCTTTCAACTTGATTGCGCCGGTTTCGACACCCGCCTGCTCGATATCGGCGGCGGCTTCCCCACCCAGTATCTCGACCCGGTGCCGTCGATCGAGCAGTTCTGCGCGCCGATCGCCAAAGCCCTCGACAAGAAGATTCGGCCCGGCATCAAGATCATCGCCGAGCCCGGTCGGTTTGTCTCGGCCAGCCCGGTAACGCTGGTCTGCTCCGTCATCGGTAAATCGTTCCGCGACGGCAAAATGTGGTACTATCTCGACGACGGCCTCTATTCCACCTTCAGCGGGATGCTCTACGACCACTGCACCTACCCGGTCGTGTCAGATCGACACGGCGACGAAAAGCTGTCGGTCCTGGCCGGTCCGACCTGCGATTCGTTTGATGTCATGTACGACGGCCTGATGATTCCTGAGCATGGAGTTGGCGACATGTTCGTGTTCCCGGTCACCGGCGCCTATTGCTCGGTCTCCGGCTCCAACTTCAACTCCCTGAGGCGGGCCGAGTACCGCGTGATCGACTGACGGAGCATCATGACTAATAAATCAGCAAAAACCGGCGGAAGCGTCGGCGTCACCGGCATGGAAGACCTGTGGAACGTCTGGTACTCCGAACTGCACAATCACGCCACCGGACTCACCGTCAAGGTCAACCGGCTGGTGGAGTCGACCCAGTCGAAATTTCAGCGCATCGACATAATTGAGAACGACTTCTTCGGCAAAATTCTGGTGCTGTACGGCTCGCTCATGGCCGCCACCAATGACAACAACGCCTACAACGAGATGATCACCCATGTGCCGCTCTTTGTGCACCCCAATCCGAAGAACGTGCTGATCATCGGCGGCGGCGACTGCGGCGCGCTGACCGAAGTGCTCAAACACCCCGAAGTCAAGAAATGCACCATGTGCGAGATCGACAAGATGGTGGTCGAGGTGTCCAACCGGCATCTTCCGCATCTGGCGGTGGGTGTGAAAGACAAGCGGGCCAAACTGGTGTTCGCCGACGGCAAGGACTTCATCGCGAAAACCAAAGAAAAGTTCGATATCATCATCCTCGACCTATCCGATCCGATCGGTCCGGCCGCCGACCTCTTCCAGAAGCCGTTCCACAAAAAAGTCTTCGAGGCCCTGACCGACGACGGCATCATGCTGGCCCAGTCGGAATCACCGTATTTCCATCAGGAAGCGGTGAAAGCAATGTACAAAAATGTCCGCTCGATATTCCCGATTGTCGAGATGTACACCGCCCACATGCCGATTTATCCGTCGTCGCTCTGGTCGTTCGCCTTCTGCAGTAAGAAATACCATCCGGTGAGCAATTTCGACTCCCGACGGTACGACCGGCAAAGGCCGAAAACCCGGTACTACAATAGAGACATTCACACGGCCGCCTTTGCCCTGCCGGAATATGTCAAAGCCCTTCTGCAATAGGTCGAAATCCCCGCGTCTTTCTCGTAGGTCGAAATCCCCTGTCCCGAAGGGGTCGAGCGAAGCGAGAGGTTTCGACTTCTTCCAAGTCTTCGTGGGAACGATTATCACGTGCCGTCAGGTGCCCCCACCTGACGGTTTTTTGTTGCCAGGTTCCGGCAGGTCCTTTCCGGCGACAGCCCGATGAGACCTGACGCTCTTTTATTTGAGCATCCCGAACCGTATATTCCCCCCATGAAACCTGTCCTCATCATTCAAAACCACGAGATCGAAACCGCCGGCACGATTATCGACTATCTGTCCGAGCACCAAATGCCGTTCGAGATCGTGCACTCCTGGCGGGGCGATAAGATTCCGAACGGCGTTGAGTATCGGGCCTCAATCATGATGGGGTGCCCGCTGTCGATTAACGAGACGCCAAATCACGAGTACCTGAAGCACATCTACGCCTTTGCCGCCGACACGGTGCGGCACAATCGCCCCTATCTGGGCATCTGCTTTGGCGCACAACTGCTAGCGCGCGTGCT
>JBGOTX010000187.1:0-4762 GCA_041476705.1 Candidatus Zixiibacteriota bacterium | reverse complement strand
GGTCACCGTCGGTCTTGAAGGCGGCCGCCTGACAGTCGACAACAACCGCGAGGAAGAAATCGCCTCGGGGATGGACGAAGTGAATATCATTCCGCGAGGCAATGATAATCGCCTGCGTCTGGGCGACAAACGATATCGGGGAATGATCAAGCTGGTTGCGAGCGGCCAGACGCTTCAAGTGGTCAATATCCTCTACATGGAAGATTATCTTCGCGGCGTGGTGCCGCCCGAGATCGGTCCACGTATCGACGCCGAAATCGAAGCGGTCAAAGCTCAGGCGGTGGCGGCGCGCACCTACACGATGGCTCACCTGAAGCAATATGGCGAGGAACCGTACGATATGAAATCCAGCGTCTCCGATCAGGTCTATGAGGGGGCCGACGCGGAAGTGAAGCTGGTCGATCGCGCGGTCGAGGAAACGGTTGGGCGAGTGGTGATGTACCAGGATGATTTTATCAGCGCCTACTATCACTCGACCTGCGGCGGCATGACGGACAATATCGAAGCCGTCTGGGATAAGAAAGAACAGCCGTATCTGCACGCTGTCGACGACAGCTCCGCCTGTTCCTGGTCGAAATACTATATCTGGCAGGAAAAATACACCGAACCGCAATTGCGGGCGCGTATTGAGCAATATCTCACCACCGACAAGGGGCGAGAGATTCATATCGGAAAGATTCAGGGAATCACGGTCGATCAACGCACCGCCGGCGGTCGCGTGGCCAAGCTCTCAATTCGCGCCGAAGACGACGTCTACCGCTTCTTTAAGGATCGCATCCGCTGGGTGTTCGGGCGGGCGTCCAGTCCCGATCTGATATTGCCCTCGGATCGTTTTACCGTTGAAGTCGATCACGATGAGCAAGGGACCGCCACGAGCATTGTCGTCAACGGTCAGGGGTATGGACATGGCGTCGGTATGTGCCAATGCGGGGCGATCGGACTGTCGCGCAAGGGATGGACATTTGATAAAATCCTGTCACTTTACTACTCCGGCGTGGCCATCAAACAGCTGTACTGAGTAACGACCATGCAACGCGCATTCCGACAGCGATTGATCCTGACCGCGATGGCGCTGTTGTGTATGGTGGCCGTGGTGTCGGGCGAGGAACGTCGGTACGCGATCGGAATAACCGGCGGTCGAGCCATGCTCACCGGGGGCGACTTCTTTTCATTCAAGCCAGCCACCGCGTTCGGCGGGTATTTTCGGTATCATCCGGGCGGCCGCTTATTCCTCGATCTGAATTATGCGCGGTTCACCCATAAGAATGACGAAAGCAAAGATTCAACCGGGTTCATTCAGTCAATCCGAAACAACGCGCCCCTGCGGTTCAAGAGCAGTCGCATCGGACTTTCACTCGGCCGCTACCTGTTCGAGGTCGACCGTCGCCTGAATCTGTCGCTATCCCTCGACGGCGGCCTGGTCATCTGGCGGGTGAACGATCCGGCGGCCGACACGACGGTCAAAGTGCGCGGCCCCCGGAACGAAAATACCAACCTTGCCGCAACGGAACTGTCGGCCGGCGGCACCCTCGGTTTAATCACGCGATTATCTTCCCGATGGTCGCTGTCAGTGACCGCCCGAGGCGAATACCTGACCGGAAGTGGCGCCGAATTCGAAACAGCGGTGCAGGCCTCGCGTGATCGCTGGCTGGTGACTGCTCAGGCGGCGCTGAGTCTGCATTTCGGCGGCACGGCCGCCCGCGCACAATGGCCATCCGACAGCGCCTGGAGAGCATCAAGCGCCGAAGCCAAACCCCGCGCCAAAGGCGCACCTCAGGTCAACCCGGCTCTGACCACTGATTCCGATCATGATGGTATTGTCGATGCATATGATGACTGCCCCGGCACGCCTCGGGAAGCAAATGGAATGGTGGACATCCACGGGTGCCCGGTCGACGCCGACTTTGACGGTGTGCCGGATTACCGTGATCGTTGTCCGGGCACTCCCACGGGAGCGATGGTCGATTCAACCGGGTGTCCAATCGATTCGGATGGGGACGGGGTGCCCGACGGTCTCGATGACTGCCCCGACTCACCGATCGGTGTGCCGGTCGACCGGTTTGGGTGCATCGACCTTACGATGTTTTCCAAGCCGATTGTCTTGCACATCGATTACCTTCCCGGCGCGTTCGACTTCGATGTCAGGACCAAGGATCGACTCAAGAAACTGGCCGGACTCCTACTCTTGGTGCCGGACGTAAAGCTTGATATCGTCGGTTACACCGACAATATCGGACTTCCCGAAGCCAATCAAAAACTGTCGGAGAAGCGCGCGCGACGAATCCGTGACTATCTGGTCGCCATGGGTGTGGCCGGTGATCGTATCAAGGCCTCCGGACGCGGCGAGGAAAACCAGATTGCGCCCAACGATACGGCTGTGAACAGGGCGAAGAACCGCCGTATTGAGATCATGTTCTACCGGTAGGAGTATTGCCGCTCATGCCGTCTGGTTATCGAATAGAACCGTCCGACCGCAGAAAGTCGCAAGAGTATGCGGTGGTCATTTTTCTGCCGGCTCATCTGGATGCGATGGTGGCCCCCTATCGCGAACAGTATGACCCCGACAGCCGCCTGATCGGCGCCCATGTCAGCATCGTTTTTCCGTTTACCACCCCTCTCGGCCTGGACGAACTCTCTCGCATTATCTCCACGGAGATCAACAAAATCGGCGCGGTAAAGGTGGAGTTGTCATCGGTGGGCGATTTCTATCCGCAATCTCCAATCATTTATTGGAGTGTAAAGCACGACCCCGTCTTCAATGCGCTGTACAAGACTCTGTATGCCCAACTCAACATTCCCCTTCCCCACAAGACCTTCGTGCCGCACGTAACGGTGGCCAAGGAAATCTCGCCGCACCGGGTGATGTTGATCAAAGAGCGGATTATTGCGTACCTGCCGAATGAAAGCTTCTGGGCAACTGCGGTCGACCTCGTTTCGCCGGTGGCCGGCAACTGGGTTTCGGTGCGGACATTTCCGCTGGCCATCCCCTAACTTTCATCGACAAAAAAAGAGCGGCCCGAAGGGGGACCGCTCCAAAATCAACTGACGAATCGTCCTATTTCGCTGTCGGTGCGGCGGCGGTCATTTTGTGCACCAGACCCTTGCTCTTGGCAAAATCGAGCGGCTTGAAATTCGGGTTGCCTTCCTTGGTATGGCACTTGGCGCAAGTCTCAGCGGTCGGAATGACCAAACCAGCGGCTACAGCGGCTTTCAACGCTCCCGCTTTGTCGGCCGCAAACTTCGGTTTGCTCATGATGGTCACTTTCTTGTACTCTGAACCCGCACCATGGCAGGCCTCGCACTGTACGCCTACCAAAGAAACCTTTTCAGCTGTTTCGCCGGTGATGTGACACTTCACGCATTCAGCTTTCTTCTGCTCTTCGGGTTTCAGAACGGAAAACGCCTTGGCGTGTTTGGTTTCCAGCCACGAAGTATGCTGATCTTTGTGGCACATCTTGCACTTGTCCGCGCCGACATACGTAGCTTTCGGCTTGTCCTGGGTCAATGCGGTTCCGGCGACCAATGCCACCAGCGCCAGAATCATGACCATCAACAAAGCGAGTTTCTTCATGCGTGACCTCCTGTTTTCAGTTACCGTTTATACCACTATCTTACATCAAAGTTGCATAAATCAATCCATAGGAAAGTAGCATAAAAAGTCCAATCTCCGCTGTCAAGCTGTTTTCCCTGCGAGGGTTGCACGGGGTCGAGATAAACCTTTACTAAGAAGTAGGGAAAACGTTCGGGCAAGAAAACATTACAGATTGTGAAACTTGGTACTTGACTGCGATTGGTTTTGATGGTCAGTACATGGCCTCAAGGGTTTGCCCGGAAGAATTGTTGATTTTTCCGGCCCATCGCTCTGTACGATGGAGAGTGCTGTAGCACCCTACAGGTGGTCGGCACTCCACTCTGGGCCGCAGTTTCATGCCACTTGCATTGCTTTGGCACCGTTTGCTACGTTGTGGCAAGTCGAAATCTCCTCTAACTCTCTGCAAAAACGAAGGTTGCGCGGTCAATTTATGCCTTGCCAGAGGGCTCAAAATCCCCTACGTTAGGTTCGCCACTATGAAGATTTTGATTGTGAGCCAGTACTTTCCGCCGGAGCGTGGGGCCGTTCGGCGGCTCTTTGAATTTGCGCGGTACTTTGTACAGCAAGGGCACTCCGTTTCGGTACTCACGGCCATGCCGAATTATCCCGATGGCATTGTTCCCGAGAAATATCGCGGCCGTTTCTTCTATAAGGAGGAGATGGACGGGGTCAAAGTATATCGCACCTGGGTCCTGCCGGCGTCCAATCGAAATCCCGGGAAACGGATGATCGGCTTTCTGACTTTTATGGTGACCGGGTTGTTGAATTCGTTCCGAATAGAGGAGAAGCCCGATATCGTGCTGGCCTCGACACCGCCGCCCGTGACGCCGGTCATGGGGTGGCTGTTATCCAAACTCCGTCGGGCGCGGTTCGTGATCGAAGTCCGCGATCTCCAGCCCGAGTCGAGCGAGGATTTCGGCAATCTCAAGCGCTCGCTCTTCACCAGCACTCTGAAAAAGATGATGCACGGCTTTTACCACCGGGCCGACCAACTGGTGGCGGTCACCGATGGCATTGCCGACGGACTGAAGTCGATCGGCGTTCCGAGCGAACGGATCACCACCATCAAATCCGGATTCTCAACCGAATTTTCCACCGCCGACCACAACGGCATCCGCCGCAAATTCGGGTGGGAAGGAAAATACATCATCCTTCGGGCCGGAACGCTGG
>JBGOTX010000186.1:0-4779 GCA_041476705.1 Candidatus Zixiibacteriota bacterium | reverse complement strand
GATCATAGGGCCGCCTCCCGTGGATTTTAGTGTAAGGCCTCCAGTGTACTCATATAGCGTACCCCAGGCATCACGCTTGTAGTCGTCACTTGTCTGCGTGAATCGATTTGAAACGTATGGTCCTTTCCAGGTGGAATACCCTCCGGGGTTTGTGTAGAGAGCGTCGAGATTGGGCGGCAGCGAACCGACGTCGCCCACATACCCGAAATCCGGCCGCTCGCCCGTATTGACTACCGATGGATTCCCGGCGATGGCGAAGGCCAGCGATTCCATCTCCTGCTTGGTTTCTTCGGTCTTGGCCGTGCCGTACATGCTGAGAAGCGACTTAAGCGCCACCGAAATGAGGATACCCGAAATCACCACCGCGATCATGAGTTCCACGAAGGTGAACCCGCCTATCGGCGCACTTCGTATTTTCAAGTCGCGTTTCTTCACGGTTGCTCCGGTCAATACTTCACCACTACCCAGACCTGCGTCAGCCGAGCCGACCTGGTGCTGCTCTCACCCTGAATGCGCGCTCCGGCCTGTAAACTGGTGATCTGCGACCAGGTCCAGGCCGCGCCCGTGCTTGGGTTGGTTGTCCATGTGTAGGAATAGTTCGCCCACGAATTCGTCAGAGGCGTCGAAGTCCCATAGTAATCGGATCCACTCACATGTACGGCCGGGCGGATATTCCCCTGCGTCTGGTCGCGCATACCTCGGCACCAGACCGTAACGGAAACGATAGTGCAAGATGAAGCGGGCGGGTCGGTAAGTGCGTACTGGTCCAAAACCCAGTTGTTGCTGTTTTCGTAGACCTGTGAAACCGCGTCATCGGCCGTGACTTCGTCTACACATTGCCAATTGGCTGAACATCCGGTACGGTTGGAGATTTCGCCCTCGGCGCCGGATCCATTGGGTCGAAGGATCACCGAATCAGTGCCGGTGCATCCGCCTCCACCACCTGAGAAATAGGCCCCGGCAAACTTCACGATCAGTTGCGGATAGCCCTGATGGCGCGGTAACACCGTGTAATATCGTCGCACCGTGTCATTTCCCGGTGTGTAAATGAACTTGAAAAATCGCCGCCCGGCCGGAACAGAATCGCACGAGAATGAGCCCGATGCCTGTGGCCTGTAACTCCTGGTTACTATGCCGCTTGAACCGTTTGGGATATCTACGAGAATATCTACCGAGTCCTTCTTGATCAGCCCCGGCGTGGAATCGTTCTTATCGCGTATAGCGCCAACGACCGTGTTCAGCAGGTAATCGCTGGTTGAATCGCACACTTTCTTGACAATCGGGGCCCCATGGCCGCTCGAATTGACCGTCACTCCTCCCGAATACGTCAGCGCCTGTCCCCATGAATCAGTGCGGTACGACATCGTGTCTTCAGTATGATCGATCTGCACGTACGGTCCATTCCACAGCGACAGTCCGGGATTGGTGTAGAGCGCGGCCAGATTGGGGGGAAACGCGCCGACATCGCCGACATACCCGAAATCCGATCGTACGCCATCCTGCATGATCCCCGGATCGCCGACAATTGCTTTGGCCACCAGATCTAGTTGTCGTTCGGTCTGGAGTTTCCGGCCGTCTTCGACCGCTACCGTCAGCGACTGCATAGCGATTCCCGCCATGATGCCGATCACGACAATGACAATCGTCAGCTCGATGAGCGAGAACCCGCGCGCGTGTCTCAATCGATACAGCATGTCACCACACCTTCCGGAATAACTGGACCTCTACCGGCACGACGGTGCTGGGATCAACGTGCACCTGTCGCCTGAGCGTGTCGTTATTGGGCGTGTAGACAATACGGAGAAGATGCTGTCCAATCGGGATCGAATCATAGATGAGGAACCCGTCACGCGAGGGAAACTTTACTCTGGTGGTCACACCGCCGGCGCCGTTCGGAATATCGAACAGCGCCCTGACCGAGTCCTTGTAGATCGTTCCGGGCGGGACACCGGCCAAATCGGTGATCGAGACCGTTACCTGATTGCGAAGCAGCGCATTCACCGTGGGGGCAATCGACCGAGTAATGCTGCTTCCGCCCCCGCTTGAGGACACGGTCGCGCCGCCGGAATACGAGATTGCCTGACCCCAGCCGTCCAACTTGAATCGGGTATTGGAAACGTCGGGTGTCAGCTCATCCTGAATGTACGGCCCTTTCCAGGTCGTGTATCCTCCGGGGTTGGCCACCAGCGCATCCAGATTAGGGGGGAGGCCGCCGACATCGCCGATATACCCGTAATTGGCGCGTACGCCGCCGGAGACCAGGTTGGGATCACCCGCGATAGCCTGGGCAATCCGTTCAAGTTGGCGCGTGGTCTGTTCGACGCGCGCTACGCTGGTCGTACCGGACATCGACCGGAAGGTAATGGTCGCCAGAATCCCGATGATGACAATTACCACCACCAGTTCTATCAAGCTGTATCCTTTTTCTGAAGAGTATTTGTTCATCAGTTTGCCGCTGATCTTGATCATCAGCGTAATTATCGGCAGAAAGAGGTGTTTCTCGAAGGGGGCAAAACAGCAAACGGCCCCAGCAGGGGGCCGCTATCTAAGATGCTGAAAGGGACTAGAACGTGTCGTCGTCCCAGGTCGATTCTTTGTCCGGGATCCGGACCACCAGATCGCGGGTGACTTTGGCCTGACAGGCCAGACGCGAAGTCTCGGTGAGACCTTCGGCTTCATCGAGCATATCGGTCTCATCCTCGGACAGGGTGGCCAGCGACTCAAACCCATCCTCGATTATCACGTGGCAGGTGGAACAGGCACAATTGCCGCCGCAGTTGTGATCGATCCGAATATTGTTGTCCAGCGCGGCGTCCAGTATGGCCGTGCCTTCCTCTACCTCGATTTCAATATCAGCGGGCAAAAACCGAATTTTCGGCATATCCAAGAGACCTTTGTTCAATCCTTCTATCATTCATAATCTCCAATGTGCGCCATGAAGGGCCGCCCCTCAAGTTTTTTGTGCGCGATATACTACCACGTGGTCGTGCTCATTGCCGTAACGAACCGACCGGGCAATTCCCGTCAGGCGGGCCGTGATAGCCATATACGCCCACGGCGGGATCGGCATATCGCCGCACCCGCGCACTAAAACCCGCTTATTCCGGTATTGGTTCCAGTCGTGATTATTCACTCCGGCGAGAAAATCATCCTGACGAAACATCCCTCCCGGTAGGAATATCTGCGGATCAATGATCGCAAAGGGAGGGGTTTGGGCTGGTTCGCGCCCCTGTCTGCCGGAATCATTCACCGGACAAGCACTGCCATCTTCAGCGTGTCGCCGTCCTGCTTCTGTTCGGCGATCGTCAGCACGTAAAACTGGAACCACAGCCGCAGGAGCGCTTGGCGTTGGGGTTGCTGAACTGAAAGCCGCCACCCAACAAACCGCTCTTGTAGTCGACGGTCGTGCCGGACATATACATAAGGGCCTTCAAGTCAATCCGAACCTTGAGACCGTCGAAATCAAACTCACGGTCCATGTCGGACGGGTTACTGTCAAAGGCCATGCTGTACGACATGCCCGAACATCCGCCGGATGCCACGCCCAGGCGGACAAACAACGTTGGTTCCTTCTCCTCGGTGAGAAGGCGTTTCAGTTCGGTGACGGCTGAGGCGGTAACGTGTACCCCCTGATCGGGGGTAGTCTTGGTATCCTGTGTCATGTATCTTTCTCCCAGTTGTGGTCGCGGTCGGGTTCCCTATGCTGGACTGCTCCAATCTATGCTCCCTCCAACAATATAGGGGCAAAAAAGTTCTCTATTTCTCCAGCTTTCTCGGCTCAAGCGATAGATAAGACATTGTCGTATATTGGTTTAAACGCTCCAAAAAACGACCAATTAAGTCTGTTTTGTACCCATACAGTGACAGGGTACAAAAAAACCGGGGAAATGCAAGAAATTTATGGACTATTTCACTCGCAGTTAGTATTATTAAAACAACGTGGAAGTACGGGGGAACTTTTCCACTATAGTACGCCGCGTTACATGGAGTTGGAATGAGTAAAACAAAAACAGCAAACCATTATAGGTAGAGGAACCAAACATGCAATTGTCACGCAAAGCTGATTACGCCCTGCGCGCCGTGAGACACCTGACCAACCTGCCCAAAGGGAAACTGGCCTCGATCAACGCCATTGCCGCCGCCGAAGCAATTCCGCGCGAGTTTCTGGCCAAGATTCTCAAGGACTTGACCCGGGCCGGGGTGCTTGTGTCGTTTCAGGGTGTCACTGGAGGGTACCGCTTGTCCCGAACGTCCAAGGATGTGTCTTTTCTGGATGTGATCGAGGCGATTGAAGGGCCTATCCACATCAATCTGTGCACCGAGGGTGATCGCTGTTCCTGCAAGCAGGTCGGCACCTGCACGATGCACGATTTCTGGATCGACCAGGAAGCGCATTTCAAGAAAGCGCTGTCCCGACACTCTTTCGGCAAGTACAAAAAGGTCAAGGCCTAAGCGGCGAATTGGACAAAGTGAGGCAGGACCCCATCAGGTTCTGCCTTTTTTATTGGCCGAATATTCTTCGCCTTTCAGGGGTTAGCGCCACACTGAATACGTTCCGGCAGGTCCTTTCCGACGAAGGCGGATGAGACCTGCCGGATTCTCCCTTGATTGTTTTCCCGCCTGCCATGTATATTGGACTTAGAAGAGTCTGGTTTTCATCGGGGCAGGCCAACCTCGCCGCCAGGTTTTTCGTTACATAAGTAGAGCGCATGAAATGAGAGAAGGTCGGTATGTGGAACGACGAAGATAAACAGTACAAGGTCAAAGTCGGTCTGGCCG
>JBGOTX010000185.1:0-4781 GCA_041476705.1 Candidatus Zixiibacteriota bacterium | reverse complement strand
GGCCTTGTGCAAAATGGCCTGCTCCAGGGCGTCGGTGATAGGCATAACTTCGTAGATGCCGGTTCGTCCCGACTTTCCGGTGTTGTTGCATTCACTGCACCCAACACCGCGAAACGCCCTAATCCCCTTGAGCGTTTCCGCCGTCATCTTCAAACTCTCCACTTGTTCGGCGGTCAGATTGACTTCCTGCTTGCATGCCTGGCAAATTTTGCGAGTCATACGCTGGGCCATGATCAGTTTGGTGGCCGAAGCAACCAGGTAGTACGGCACCCCCATATCAATGAGACGGGTGACGGACGATGGAGCGTCGTTGGTATGCAGAGTCGAGAAGACGAGGTGACCGGTCAGCGCCGCTTTGATGGCAATTTCCGCAGTCTCGCTGTCACGAATTTCACCGACCATGATGATATCGGGGTCCTGGCGCAAAAACGATCTCAAAGCCGCGGCGAAAGTCAGGCCGATATCGGCGCGCACGGCAACCTGATTGATCCCTTCGAAGTTGAACTCCACCGGGTCTTCGGCCGTCATGATGTTGACGTCGATCGTGTTGATCTGCTGAAGCGCTGAATAAAGCGTGGTCGTTTTTCCCGACCCCGTCGGACCGGTGACAAGAATAATGCCGTACGGCTCGTGGATACCGCCCTCGAATTTTTTCAGGTCCTGCTCCCGAAAACCGAGCTTGGTCATATCCACCTTGAGTGCGGTGGGGTCGAGAATTCGCATAACGACCTTTTCTCCGTAAATCATCGGAAGCGCCGAAACGCGAAGGTCAACCGTTCGACCCATGGTTTTGACTTTGATGCGGCCATCTTGCGGGAGACGACGCTCGGAAATATCCAAATCGGCCATGATCTTGATGCGTGACACGATGGCCGCACGATACTTGAACGGCAGTGGCGCCATTTCGCGCAGGTCGCCGTCGATTCGGTAGCGCACGCGAATTCGCTTTTCGTACGTCTCGAAGTGAATGTCGGACGCCCCCATTCGGATCGCTTCGGCAATGATCGAATCAACCAGCTTGACGAGCGGTTTGTCCTGGATGGCGGACAACAGCTCGGACTCGTTGACCATCTCATCGGCCTCGAGGACTTCGAGTCCCTCTTCCTCGAGGCCTTTCACCATATCGGTGAACTGGGACTGGGTGCCGTAATAGGCCTCGATGGCCTTCTCAATGGCGCGCTCCGGCGAAATCACCGGCTGGACATTACACCCGGTGATAAACTTGACGGCGTCCAGGACGTAGATATTGTTCGGATCGCTGATGGCAACCATCAGCACTTTGTTGATTTTGGATATAGCGACAACTTTGAATTTCCGGGCGATATCAAGCGGGATCAGCTTGACGATATCCGGATTCAACTCGACATCGGAGAGGCGCAGAGTGCCGATCTTAAGATGCTTACCGACAAAGGAGGCCAGCTCGTCTTCGGAGGCAACTGCCCCCATCTGAACAAGGACAGCTTCGAACTTCTCCTTTTTTTCCCTGGAGGAGGCCAGGGCCTTGTCGGCCTGCTCCTGAGTGATCTTTCCGGCCTGGACAAGTATGGTACTCAGTTCCGCGGACATTTGGCTCCCATCAGTATGCCAAAGTGAAAAACGTGCATCTAACCGCCATCAACCGACAGAAGGGCAAATCAGTCCTGGAAAATGTCATCCAACCGTTGCTGGGTATGGTCGGCCAGTTCGCGGGAGATTTCCGGCTTTTGCCCGGCCTTTTGCTTAATATCTTCAAACACCTTGGCCAGTTCAATCGACGTCTCTTTCGCATAGAGTCGAACCATGCCGATGGTAGTGCGGTCGTCGAACACGACGACCAAAATAGACCGCTCACCCACGATCGACATGTGAATGTGGTCTTTCTTCCCCTGGTGAAAGAGCACCGAGAACTCCGGCTCCCCCACCAGACGCGCGATTTCCTTGGTGGAGGCAAAAGAACCGGCCAAGAGCGCGGCCAAAGCCGTGGTGTCGAGTGAATGGGTAAACCCCTGGCGGGTGATCAAGTGGCCGTCTTTGTCGACTATGAGCGCGCACTTGGCTTCAGCCCCCTTCAACATCTTGGCCAGCAAGGCGTCGATGCGGGTAACTTCCTCTTCGTAGATAATCAACGTATCGTCAGCCATTCCAACCTCCAACCTTCCTATTTGACGCCGAACAGGCGCTTGAAGAAGCCGCGCTTCTTGGTTTCACTACGACGGCGCATGGACGGAGCCATGTGCGGCGAGACCATTCCTGCCCGCGTACGCTCCTGCACGCCCATCGGTGATTCGGTGATATTCTCTTCCGGGTCCTGCCCGGAAAATTCATTTTGACGCGAGGACCGGTGAGCCGGCGGTGTCTGCGTTTGTTCGACGATCGATCCGCTCCGACTGCCGGGATACGGACGCATCGATGCATGGGTTGTCGCCGACACCTGTGGCGCCGCCTGCGCAACAGGCGCTTGTTGATATACCGGCTCTGGAGAAACGGTCGGCTGAGGAAAAGGCGCGGCATAGACCGGCTCACGGATGGGTTCGGCGACTGGCGGAGTATGCACCGGCGGCGCGACAGAACGCACCGACGGATACTCCGGCACCTCTTCGACTACTTGCTCGGCCACCGGCACGGCGCGCGCCGGAGGCGCGGCGGCGGTCGCCACGGGTTTTTGACCCTGAGCCGTCTTGGCTTTTTCGAGTACGATTCGGATAACTAGTTTAAGTGTGTCGAAGACTCCATTGCCAATTGTGGCCGAGGCCTCGAACGAGGGCAGTCTACGCGGATTGAGGCGGGCGTTCAGAACTTCAACGGGCAGAACGCCCGGCAAATCCCGCTTATTGTACTGAATCACCATCGGCAGTTCGGAAAGATCGTACCCATACTCCAGAAGATTCTCTTCGAGATTGGTCAACGACTCGATATTTTCATCCATCTTATCCGGCTGACTGTCGGCGACAAACACAACGCCATCCACGCCCCGGAGCACTAGTTTGCGAGTCGCATTGTAATACACCTGTCCCGGCACCGTGTAGAGTTGAAACTTGGCGGTGAATCCGTTAATGGTTCCGATATTGATCGGCAAGAAATCGAAGTACAGCGTGCGATCCGCTTCGGTGGCCAACGAAATCAGCTTGCCGCGCGTGTTCTGCGGCACCTTGGCGTGGACATACTGGAGATTGGTCGTCTTGCCGGACAAACCGGGGCCATAGTAGACGATTTTACAGCAGACCTCTCGTGCGGAGTAATTAATTGATACCATAGGTGTGTTCCTGACTCATGGGCGGCCGATTCAGTGAGCTGTCTTCAAACGTCCGATGGCGTTCTTGATCTCCAGCCGGACCAGCCCGATATTCACCTGCTTTTCGGTCGTCACCACCAGAATGCCGATGCCGGCGTCGCTGAAAAACAATTTGGAATCATCGGCTTCAATCGTCACTTGTGACAGCGGGCGGGTATTCAAACGGGTCAGCGACTTCTGGATCGTGGTGGTGATGGAGGCCGCCAGCGCTCCCACCGTCTCCCCTTCCATTCCGGAGTCAAGATCTGCCGCGATGACGATCCCGTCGTTGCCGACGACCATCGACCCGGTAATGCCGGGCGTCTTGTTCAGTTCGCTCAAAACTTCATACATATGTCTTCTCCACTTCGGTTTGTCGCCCTGCTCCGTATCTCTCGGCCACGTACTTTTTCAGCATGTCCAATCCCTGATTGATGCGGATGTTCAACAGATCATCGGCCTGCCGCTCGGACATGACCATCATGCACCTGTCGCCGATCCGACCCAAAATCAATCGCTTTTCTTTCAGGGTGATGTCGATCTTTTCGGCCTCACCCAACCGACCCTTGTCGAGCACGGCGCGATTCCATTCAAAAAACATGACGGCAAGCGGCGCCAGGTCTTGCGGATCGATTTTGCCGCGATGATAATTCGCCAGCAAGAGTCCTTCCTGATCAATGACGGCCGCAAAATAAACCGACCCGTGTTCGGCGATATATCGAACGACTCGGTCAAAACCGTTGAGATCGCCGGCAACAGTCACCGGACTTGATTCGGCAACGGCTCGCGCGTGCATGAGCGGTACCTCCGGTTGGTGGACGTCCTTCGGTCTGGGGTGCGATTCAGTCAGGTTGTTCTTGTCGCGAGTGGGCAGACCCGGGAATGGGGCGTGGGTTGATTCTGGCGGAGCGGCATAGGTCGGTTCGCGCCGTGGCAACGATCGCGCGCCACGTCCTCGCGGCGTCACTTGACGAAGCACCGGCAGAAGCGCCAGCGGCGTCAATACGATCTGCACCGCCACCCCCGGCACATAACTGGCCAGCGCCAATGTCATTGCCACCTGGAAGTCCATTGCGTACAGCGCCGAGACCGCCAGACCAAACAGGGCGCCGATACTGAGCCGGTAGGCCAGCGATATGCCCGCAACCCTGAGAACGTCGATCAACGTATTGCACCGAAACAGGGGCACGGCCACAAAACCGTAAAATACGATTTCGTAGAACAGGTACTGCCATGACGCTCTGAGCAACTGCGTACCAAGCAGACTGGGAAAGAGCCACAATAGCAGTCCGATCAGGACGAATGTTCCCGCGACTACCTGCAGTGTTCTGCTCCGGATTAAATTCATATCATTCCTTTCGCTGGGCGTCATCGTATTTTTCGACTAATGCCGCCACTTTCATGCGAAGTGTCCCAAGATTGATGCCAGCCGCCCCCTGAAAAATGAACATACCCAGTTTCACTCGAACCAGATACAACACCGGGTCGGCCGTTTCAATCAACACCGTTTGAACTTTTCCAAAAGAGGTCC
>JBGOTX010000184.1:0-4784 GCA_041476705.1 Candidatus Zixiibacteriota bacterium | reverse complement strand
GAGCGGGTTGTACCGGACGCTCATTCGCCGGCGGCGTCGACACACGTAGAGGGCTGGCCGGACGACTTATTTCGCTCGATTCCGGATTGGCATTGCGGCCGAGATGTTCTCCCACCCGGGCCAGTTCGGCGGCTATGGAAGATCGATCTATCGGCCCATTCGCAGCAGGAGTCCGTTCTTCACTGCGACTCTCCGGAACGTCACGCTCCGGTCCTTGATGTCGATCCGGCCGATCCGGGCGGAAACCGCCCCGATAATCGGACCGACCGCGACCGCCGCGATCATCGCGCGGCCCTCTCGGTCCGCGATCACGCTGGCCATCACGATACCCGCCTCGAGAACTCCGACTGCGTTGACCTTCCCGGGGGCCGTCGCGTTGTTCGTCCCGCTGTTCTTCTCTTTGACCTTCACGCGGAGGCCGCGCCGGGCGACTGTCATCACGATGGCGATCAGACGTCTCAGGTACAGGACCTCTCTCCCTGGTTGGCTTTGCCACACCGGAATCTATATCGAGCACCGGGGTGGATGATACTCCCATGTCAAAGGGTGAGCGCTCCCGCTCGCGGGGTCGATCACTTGCTACCCGCTGGACTGGGGGACGCTCGCGCACCGGACCCCGCGATACTGTCGCCGGCTGTGGACCAGCGCCGGGGCGACGGGTAGTCGGTCGGCGGTCGCGCTCGAACGGTCGACGTTCCTTGCGCTGGGGGCGAAGTTGGCCGACCAACATGTCAATGCCCAGAACGACAGCGGCGTAGAGGGCCAACCCGCCGGCCGCGGCAACCCACGAAACGGTCGGCGACAACGAAGACAACCCTGCAACCGACCCTGAAACGACTGTGGCGCCGGAAACCAAAGCGGCCGTCACAAACAGGAAACCGATCGGAGCCGTTAACAGGAGCAGACGAAACGTGCGCACCGAGGCGCGAGCGATGCGATTAAAGAACGTAACGGCCGACTGTGCCCGGTCGCCCAAAGCGCCTAACAGGGCCGCGGCTACAACCGACAAAAGAAGCGCTAGTAACAGACCACTGTCCGGCGCAAACGTGACAAACTGCTCGGGATTGAATCGATGCAGAACGGTGCTGATAGACTGGCTGGTATCACCGGAAGGCAGTATAGCGGCGGCCACCAGTGACAGCGCAATAAGCGCCACCGCGCTGACCAGCGCCTGCACCAGAACTTTGGTGTGGTTAATTCCTCGCCGCACCCGTTCACGCGGGTTGTTCAGGGCCAGCACCAGCTGACTGATAACCAGAGGGAGAGCGACAACTAAAACGGCCCCGATAAAAACGCGACCGATGATAGCGGTTCCGGCAACAAAATCAGGCATCAGCTTTCCAAGAACCGCACCCAAAATAATTCCGGCGAAAACCGCCGGGAGTAACCAGATATTTTTGGCCTGGCTCCCTTGCCAGGATTGACGTGGCGAATCACTCATACGTGGACGTCCGACCTTCGGTCGAGCGGACGTGCTGACTTCTCCTTTCCAAGGTTAACACCGAGCATATCGAGAATTTCCCGAATGCATAATATTTAATAATACCGGTGTTGTCCCCAACAATCAAGCTCTGAAACGACACAATTTAGGTAACGCATTGACCGATTGCACGTTAACGAATCCTTCGACAACCTGAAGGGCGGCCGGATGAATGACTCCTTGTCATTATGCCGCCTTCATGTTTTCTTATGGTAGTGACGGCGGGACAGACCAGCTCTCGCAGGTCGCAGAAAGGACGTATGCTCAAGAAGATCGCGTATTACCACCTTCCGGCTGTAGCGTATGCGGCTTTGATTATTGGCTTGTCATCAATGTCCGACGTCCATCTGCCCAGGGTGCAATTCATTGAAATGGATAAAGTTGCGCACTTTTGCGAATACATCATATTCTGCTGGTTGGTCTTCCGGTCTGCCTCCCACCTGCATCCCCGCGTCGGAATTGAGGAAGCGTCGTTTCTATCGTTGGGCTTTGTGGCCCTCTTCGCCTTCGGCGATGAGTTCTACCAGAGTTTCGTCCCCGGGCGAACATCCGATCCCGCCGATTTCTTGACCGATGTAGCGGCGGCGATGGTCGTAGTCGTAGCCCTCAGACTGATCCGGCGACGGTCTCAACGAGTTATTGCATAACGGGTTGTGCAATAATTCTACATACAAAATGCGGGAAATGCCCTTGACATCGCCACCCTGTACCGTATATTCCTGACGGTTACTGCGAGAACCCTGCCCCGTGTCTTCTTCCGGGTGTCTCGTCTTTTGGTCTAACGAAGCTGGTTGGGAAATACAACAATACCTAGTCTCTGTGGAAAGACCTTGAACGAGATTACCCGGTTGTCACCGCGGAATTTCAAATGGACTTCCTCTTGCGCCTGTACCGTGCACGCACCCGCAGGTAGTGTGAATGGCGTGGTGTATGAATGCATCGAGAAGGGTGTCAATTCCCGGTTCACCGGCTCTCGGTGTCTGCCGTTGCGCTTACCATGACAAGAAAATGTGTTTTGAAATCCAATATTCCTACTAACCAGGAGACGAAAATGAAACGATTTTCATTTTGCCTCGCGATGCTTGTGATCTTTTCCTTTGGACTTGCGCATGCGCAAGCTCCGGGAAATACGTTCATCAGATTGGGCACGGTCTTCCCGCAGATCGGGATCGATACTATCCCGGCGGGCGCGACCATTTCATTCCCAATCATGTACGGCAACCGCGACACCAACAGCTACGCCCTATCCAACGCGTTCCTCATCTACAGCGATACTACGATGGCCGGTACGTCCCGTGGCTCCGGTACCGCTAACTGGGCATTCGCCACAGGCAACGGTGGAAACGTAAAGATGACCGCTCCCGCGAACGTTATGCCGGGTATCTGGGTTGACACGGTGGGCTTTATTCACAAGGACATGTATGACTTGGTGTTTAAGTTCAACCTGTGGGGAGCTGACGGCTCAGGCGTCGACACCGTCATGTTCAGCGGCGCCATTGGTCCCAACACGCCCCCCGGTATGCCGGTGAAGGACTCCGGCGTCTTCTTTAATCTCAAGATACTCACCAAAGTGGCCGACCACGGCAAGATCATCTGTATCGACTCGTCGGCCAAATACCCGCCGACCGGCGCTTGGAAGTGGCCGGCGATTTATGTCTCGCCGAGTTACAACACCTTCCCGACCTGGAGCGGAGCGCATTGTTTCCGCATCGTCGATCCAAACCGTCCGCCAAACAGAGCGCCGGTCCTCGCTCCCATCGGCAGTCAGACGGTCAATGAAGGCCAGCCCCTCGTGGTCATCGCCAATGCGACTGATCCCGATGGCACAATACCATCGCTGAGCGCATCGCCTCTTCCGACCGGCGCGAGTTTTGTCGACAACGGCAACGGCTCCGCTCAGTTTTCGTGGACTCCCGGCTTCAATCAGGCGGGCGTGTACAACGTAAGGTTCATCGCGTCCGACGGAACGCTGGCGGACACTGAACTAGTCGCGATTACGGTCGTTAACGTCGATCGCCCCCCGGTTCTTGATCCAATTGGTTCGAAGACTGTGGCCGAGGGCGCCAATCTGCATTTCGGCGTCACCGCATCCGATTTGGACAGTGACCCATTGACATTTTCAGCTTCACCGTTTCCGCTCGGCGCAATATTCAACACCAGCACAGGAATTTTCGACTGGACCCCGACATATTCGCAGGCCGGCCTCTACAACATATGGTTTGTTGTTTCGGACGGCACCCTGGCCGATTCCGAGCTGGTGGCGATCACGGTCACCGACGTGAACCGCCCGCCGGTGTTAACGGCCATTGGCGCGAAAAGCGTCATGGTCGGCGAGCTACTGGCCTTTAGCGCCACCGCGACCGATCCCGACGGCACGATACCGGCGTTGACAGCCGAGCCCCTTCCGGCGAACGCCACGTTCGTCGATCACAGCAACGGCTCCGGTTCGTTCAGCTTTACTCCGGCTGCAGATCAGGTGGGTCCCTACAACGTGACCTTTGTGGCCTCGGATGGCGCTCTGGCGGATACGGAGATTGTAACTATCACCGTTACACCCAGAGCCAATTTCCTGGTACTCTCGCCGGACACGCTGAAATTCGTGACCCGTTTCGGACTCAATCCGGCGGCTGATTCGTTTCACGTAACCAAAGGCGGAGATACCGAAATAGATTTTTCCGCTACCACGGCCTCCTCGTGGATCGGGCTAGCCAATGAGACCGGTACCACCCCCAAATATGTGAACGTCAACATCAACGCCATCGGCGTTACAGTGGGCGGCCCGTACCCTGATTCGATCAAAATCACGGGAGCAGGCGTACCGGACAAGTATGAGCAGGTTCGGCTTACGGTCACGCCCTGCCCAATTATTCAATTGAGCAAAACCAACTATTACGACACTATTTTCGTGGGCGAAAACGGCGTGGCTGCGGACAGCATCAACGTCACCAGCACTGGTGAGACGCTGGGCTGGTCCGTGGCGCCGTCGGCCGGATTCACTTTCCCGGCCTTCAGCGGAGAGACTCCCGGTAAGGTGCGGTTCACCTTCAACGAGTTGTTTAGCGCGGCCGGTTCGTACCAGCGTTGCTTTACGGTCGCCAGCAGTTCGTTCATCCCCGAAGACCCATGCACTTCGCAGGTTCAGGTCTGTGTGCATATCGTGGTGAACGAACGCCCCTGCGTTTCGCTGGTCGTTTCCGACACATTGCTTTCGTTTACCGCCGTGCAGGGTGACTCCATTGCCACGCCAATCGTAAGATCATTCACCGTAAGTTCAAGCGATCCGACCCGCAACTTTGCATTCGAG
>JBGOTX010000183.1:0-4811 GCA_041476705.1 Candidatus Zixiibacteriota bacterium | reverse complement strand
GCGCCCGATGGCGGCAGTACCGATTTCCTGCATCTGTTTGTCGGGATCGAGCGGGCCATAGTCAGTTGCACCCTCTGCGAGATGTGGACTGCGTACGAGGCGAAGACAATAGGGCTTATTACCGACGCCGTTCCGGTGCTCAAAGTCGACGGCAAGTTCGTGCGCAACCCCGGGGTGACTACTGATCGGTGGCTCGATGTGTCCGGTGAAGTCGTGTATGGTCGGCGCAAGACGGGCGCCGATGCGGCCGCGGCCAAGGAAATTATGGCCAAAGGCGCAATCGATCTCGCGCCGCTTGATAAAGCAGTGAACAACATGACAACTAAGCTTCTGTACACCATGCCGGATTGTATCAACAAGACCTTGAACAGCATGCGCAAGAAAAAGCTCGAACACTGGGACCGCAACCAGCAGAGCAACCGCGACTGGCTGGGACTGAATATGATGACCGAAGCCAAGGCCGGCTTCCGCGCCTTCAACGAAGGGCCCAAAGACAATCGGGAAATCGATTTTATCAAACTTCGCCTGATGCTGTCCGAGGGGCATCCGTGGGATGATGAACTGCTTAACGCCATCCTGCCGAAGTAGAGCCGAATATGGCTGACAAGATTCTTACAGAATATCAACACGAGCGGCAGGTGGTACGGCTCACGCTCAACGCCCCCAAGGGAAACGTGCTCGATACCGAGATGATGGGCCAACTTCAAGCAACATTGGCCTCACTTGCCGTTGAGCCGCAAGTCAAGCTGATCGTGTTCACCGGTTCGGGAGATCATTTCAGCTTTGGCGCGAGCGTTCCGGAGCACACGAAAGAACTGGCCCCGCAGATGCTCAAACAATTCCACGGACTGTTTCGCGCTCTTGTGCGTCTGGCTATTCCCACTGGCGCGCTCGTTTCGGGTCAGTGTCTGGGCGGCGGATTAGAGCTGGCCCTCGGATGCAATTTTCTTTTTGTCGACAAGAGCGCGCGTTTGGGTCAACCGGAGATCAAGCTGGGGGTGTTTGCGCCTCCCGCCTCAGTCATCATGCCGCTGAGAATCGGACAGACCCGCGCCGACAATCTTCTGCTGACCGGCGTCAGCATAACCGGCGAGTAAGCCGTAGCCATTGGGCTGGCCACACAGTTGTTTGACAATAAAGAGGCCATGCACGGCGCCGTTGACCAGTGGATTAATGAGCATATTCTGCCCAAGAGCGCGTCATCGTTGAAACTGGCGAACCGTGCGGCGCGTCACGGATTTAACGAATCCCTGTTTGCCCGGCTCGACCAACTGGAACGACTTTATCTCGATGAACTAATGGCCACGCATGACGCCAACGAGGGGATAACTTCGTTTCTGGAGCGGCGGGCGCCGATATGGAAAAACAAATGAGCGACACAAAAGGGAAAACCATGTCGTTCAGCGGTAAGTCTGTCGTAGTTACTGGCGGCGCGCGCGGTATCGGTGCGGCCATCGTGGAGAAATTTGCGTCGAACGGAGCGAAAGTTTCTGTCCTTGATCTTGAACCGTTTGATGGCGCCGGTCATCAGTGGTCGGCCAATGTTCACTCGTTCACCGGCAATGTGGCGAAAAGCGAAGATGTCACGCGGTTTGTGGCTGATGTCATGAAGCGTCTGGGACGGATCGATGTGGTGGTCAACAACGCCGGAATCGTGCGCGACAATGTTATCTGGAAAATGCCCGAAGAAGATTTTGATGCCGTGATGGCGGTCAATCTCAAAGGTCCGTGGTTGTTGTGCAAGGAAGTCGCCCCGATCATGCGGTCGCAGAAGTACGGACGGATTGTTAACATAGTCTCCCGGGCGTGGCACGGCGCGGTGGGGCAATCGAACTATTCGGCTTCGAAGGGCGGGTTGGTCAGCTTGACCAGAGTGCTGGCGCTCGAACTGGCCCGGTTCAATGTCACGGTGAACGCGGTCGCGCCCGGTTTGATCGACACACCGATGACACAGGCAATGCCCAAAGATGCGCTGGATCGACTGATTGCCGCCCAACCGGGCGGGCATGTGGGCAAACCGCAGGATGTGGCCGACGCGGCGGCATTTCTGGCGTCGGACGAAGCCCGGTTCATTACCGGTCAGGTGCTGTATGTCGACGGCGGCAAGAGTATCGGTGCGGGAATATCGTGAGATGACGCAGAGTCGCCGAGAGGAAAACCGCGTGTGAAGCCGGTATACTTGATTGACGGTTGCCGTTCGCCGATCGGCCGGGGACACCCTGAAAAGGGAATGTATCGCGGACTGCGGTCCGATGAACTGGCGTCGCAGACGCTGAAAGCGCTGTTACAACGGGTGCCGCTTGATCCGGCGCAGATTGATGATTTTTTCCTCGGATGTGTCGGCCAGCATCTGGAACAGGGGAAAAACCTTGCGCGTCTCATATTGCTCCTAGCCGGACTTCCCGACACCATTCCCGGAGTGACGATCAATCGGCTGTGTGCTTCGAGCTTGACCGCGCTCCAGATGGCGGCCGACAGCATCCGCGCCGAGACCAACAAACTTGCGTTGGTGGGCGGGGTGGAACATCTGGGGCATGTCCCGATGACCGCTTCGGTGGATTACAACCCCGCGCTTTTCGCCCGCGCCGAATTTCAATGGACCAATATGGGACTGACAGCCGAAAAGTTGGCCGACACGCACGGAATCACCCGCGCCGAGCAGGATGAATTCGCGGTCGAAAGCAACCGTCGATATTTCAGTGTGCTCGAACAAAAGCAATTGGCGCGTGAGATTGTGCCGATTCAACTGCCCGACGGCACAAGGGTCGAACGCGACGAGGAACCCCGGCAGTCGACGAAAGAGACGCTGGCCGGACTTCGCACGCCGTTCAAGGAAACGGGGACAGTCACGGCGGGGAACTCCTCGGGCGTCTCCGACGGCGCATGTATGGCGCTCGTATGCGATCAGGGGACCGTTGACCGGTTGCGGGTCAAACCGTTGGCCAGAATCGGCGCCTGCGTAACGATTGGTCTTGATCCCACTGTCATGGGACTTGGCCCCGTGTATGCCATTCCGAAATTGCTGGAGAAGACCGGACTAACGCTCAGTGAAATCGATCTGTTTGAAATAAATGAGGCCTTCGCCGTTCAGGTGCTGGCCTGTCAGCGCACGTTGAAAATTCCATCGGATCGGCTGAATATTCACGGCGGCGCGGTTGCGCTGGGACATCCGCTCGGCATGTCCGGCCTTCGGATCGCCGTCTCGCTGGCGCATAGTCTGGCCGCTCAGTCGGGACGGTATGGGATTGCTTCGATGTGTGTCGGTCACGGCCAGGGTGTCGCCATGTTGGTGGAAAGAGCGTAACGACTATGATACAAATATCTCTCACGATCAACGGCGTTCCCCGCCCCCTGCTGGTGCATCCACATGAGCTACTGCTGGACACGCTCCGCGAGCGGCTCAATCTCACCGGCACCAAAAAAGGGTGCGATATGGGGGCCTGCGGAAGTTGCACGGTGATAGTCGATGACATGCCGATCCTGAGTTGCCTCACCCCCACGGTTCGTTGTGACGGCAAGGCGATCCGCACGATCGAAGGAGTAGCGCACCACGGCGACCTCCATCCGGTCCAGCGGCAGTTGGTGGACAAAGGGGCAATCCAGTGCGGGTATTGCACGCCGGGGATTGTCATGGCGACAATCGCTTTTCTGCAGAGGAATGCGGATCCCTCGGACACGGATATTCGCGAGGCGTTATCGGGAAATCTCTGCCGATGCACCGGATACACCAAAATTATCGAAGCGGTGAAAGCGGCCGCTGAGGAGATGCACAGGTGAGCGGACCGATCGGCAAACCGGTGCCGTATATCGACGCGGTCGACAAAGTCACCGGCCGCGCCCAGTACACGGGAGATTTCTCCTTTCAAAATATGTTGTATGTGGGTCTTCTGCGTAGTCCGCACGCCCACGCTCGCATTGTGCGGATCGATACCAAAGCGGCGGCCGAATTTCGCGGCGTTTGCGCGATTGCGATCGGCACCGACCTGCCGACTCCGTTCGGTGTACTTCCGGTTTCTCCGGATGAGACCGCCATGGCGGTTGACAAAGTCCGGTTCATCGGCGAGATCGTGGCGGCAGTGGCGGCTGAAACGGAAGAAATCGCTCGGGAGGCAGTCAAACTCATTCGGGTCGAGTATGAACTGCTCAAGCCGTTTCTGACCCCTGCCGAGTCGTTGCAACCGAGTTCTCCGCACGAGCAGATTCATCCGCACCGCAAGGACGGCACAAACATTCACAAAGTCGCGCAGTTGAGTTTCAACGATCCCCGCGCGGGGCTGGCTTCATCGCCGCACACCGCCTCGGGACATTTCCGTTTCGCCGGGGTCACGCACGCCTTTGCTGAGCCGCACGCCACGATTGCAATGTGGAATGCCGACGACAGTGTGACCGTTATTTCGGCCACCCAGGTCCCGCACTATCTGCACCGGGCGTTGTCGAAAGTTCTCGGCCTGCCGATGCACCGGGTGCAGGTGAAAAAGCCGGCGTTGGGCGGCGGGTTCGGTGGCAAGTCCGATCCGTTTCCACATGAAATGATTACCGCTTTTCTGGCGATGAAGACACACCGTCCGGTGAAATGCGTTTTTTCGCGCGAGGAAGTGTTCCTGAACAACCACGGGCGTCATCCCACTGAACTCGATTTGAGCGTTGGTTGTGACAATAGCGGCAAATTAATCGCGCTCGAAGCGGATATTGTGATCGACGGTGGCCATGCCGGGAGTTTCGGCGTGGTCACGACCTATTACAACGGCGTGCTGTTGCAGGGTCCGTACCGGATCGACAAGTTTGGTTTCCGCACGCGCCGGGTGTACACG
>JBGOTX010000182.1:0-4816 GCA_041476705.1 Candidatus Zixiibacteriota bacterium | reverse complement strand
TCCAAAGACCCCTCCGCGCCGCCCGCGCCCACGATCGTGTGCAGTTCATCGATAAAGATAATTACGTCGGTGGAATTGATAATCTCGTTCATCACGGCTTTGAGCCGCTCTTCAAACTGGCCGCGATACTTGGTGCCGGCTACCAGCGAGGCCATGTCGAGCGTCACCACTCGTTTGTTTTCGAGCGTCTGCGGAACATTCCCCTCGACAATGCGCTGGGCCAGACCTTCGGCGATAGCGGTCTTGCCGACTCCCGGTTCGCCGATCAGCACCGGGTTATTCTTCTTACGACGCGACAGGACCTGGCAAACCCGCTCAATTTCATCCTCGCGACCGATAATCGGATCGAGCTTGCCGCGACGAGCCAGTTCGGTCAGATCGCGACCGAAGTGATCGAGCGCCGGAGTCTTGGATTTCTTGCGTTTCTTCTTAAACGATGACGGCTTGCCGCCGAGAATATTCTTGAGTTCTTCGTACGCTTCCTTGTAATCTATCTCGTAGGTCGACAGCACCTGCGATGCCACACCCTCTTCGTCTTTGAGCAGAGCCAGCAGGATGTGCTCGGTATCGATATCTTTCGATTTGAGCGCGCGGGCTTCCTGACCCGACACTTCGAGTGTCTTCTTGGCGCGGGCCGTGAGCGGCAACTGCCCCATCGTCATCGTGCCGCCGGACGGCTGGACCATCTCCTCGATCGAGGCCTTCAGGTCGTCAAGTTCCAGACCGAGGTTGCCGATGATCTCCACCGCGCGACCTTCTCCGAGTCGGATCAGACCCAGGAGGAGATGCTCGGTGCCGATGTAGTCGTGCCGCAGACGAGCCGCCTCGTCGCGGGCATACTCAATCGCTTTCCGGGCCGCCTCGGTAAACATCTCATTCATAGTCGGTCACTCCTTATGCAGTCAGCGTCAATATACCTTGTTGTGCGGCGCGGAGCAAGCCCTCGTGCCGGTGTTCATCCGACCTGCCGTAGTTTGTCGCGCACCATTTGCGCCCGCACAAAATCCCGGCGGGCCGGGTCCATTTCGTGGCCGTAGAACTTCTGCAAGTGCGCCGGTTGCGACAACAGCAGAATCTCGTTGATGAGCGCCGCGGAGAGGAAGTCGATAATCTTCATGGCGTGTCCCAAACGCACGGCCGACAGCAGGTTCATCACCTCGTCCGAGGTCAGCACGCGGGCATGCTTGAGAATGCCGTACGCCCGCCAAATCTTGTCCTCTATCATGTCAGCGGCCTCATCTACCAGCCGCTGGCGCGCCGTCACTTCCTCGGCAATGATCTCTTTCGTGACGCGCTGAATCTGCGACAGAATGTCGGCCTCGGAAATACCGAGCGTATTCTGGTTTGAAATCTGAAACAGGTTTCCTAGCACATCGGACCCTTCGCCGTAAAAACCGCGCACAATCAGTCCCGCGCGGGTGATCCGCGAAATCACTTTCTCGATATCCCGCGTCAGCACCAGGCCGGGGAGATGAATCAACACCGAGGCCCGCATGCCGGTTCCGGCGTTGGTCGGGCAGGCAGTCAGGTAGCCGAAATCGGGATCGTAATCGTATTCGAGATACCGGCCGATTTCCGCCTCATATTTCATCGCCTGCGCGAACGCGCCTTCCGGATCAAGTCCGGTGGAGAGCGCCTGAATCCGCAGATGGTCTTCTTCGTTGACCATCACCGACACCAGTTCTCCGTCGCCGATCAAGAGCGCCTTGGACAGGTCGCCGTCGAGAAACACCGGCGAGATGAGGTGCCGCTCCACGAGAAAATCGCGATCGAGCGGCGAAATATCGGCGGCCTTACAATACTGACCGGACGACAGCAACGTCGAACGGGTCATCGAAGAATCGAAATACCCGACAATCCGTTTGCGGGTGTCCAGATCGGCCGCGGCGGGGTATCGGCACCCGGCCACGTTGCGCGCCAACCGTACCCGCGAGGACAGCACCACCAAAGCTTCATCACCATTACCTGACAACCAGGCGGCGGGAGATTTGGCCATTTCTTCAAACATGATTCGCACCACTTCTCCTCTTCATTACTCCGCCACCGCGTGGGCGCGGACCGCCTTGAGTTTGTCCCGCAGTTCGGCCGCCCGTTCAAAATCTTCGTTCTCAATCGCCTTTTTCAACTCGATCTCCAGCCGTTCCTCTTCCTTGACCGGAATCGGTTCCGGGTGCGCGGTCAGATTCTGGCTCTGGGGATTGCGGCCGCGGTGCAAAGACGCTCCGTGCACTTTGCGCATGATCATCTCCAGGCGGGGTCGAAACGCGGTGTAGCAGTCGCCGCAACCGAACCGTCCCTGGCGCGCAAATTCTTCGAACGACAACCCGCATTTTTGACAGACGAGGTTGTCGGCCGGATCGCTCTGGGCGGCCGGCGCAATGCTCTTGGCCATGCCGGACAGTATCTCGGCCAGCGGAAAGGGCATGTTGTCCAGCGGCGAATGGAAACCACGGGCCAGCGCGCACTCCCGGCAGAGCGACAGCGACGTCTTTTCGTTATTCACGATCTGCGTCAGATGAACCGACGCTTCCCGTTTCCTGCAATCCTGGCACATCATTCTACGGGCCTTGCTTTCTCCCTACTCGGCCACCCGGCCATCGACCATGTGAATCGTTCGATCACACGAATCTGCCAGTTCCTGATTGTGGGTGGCGATTACAAAGCTGATTGACTTTTCCCTGGACAATCCAAAGAGAAGCTCATGCAACTTGCGCCCGGTTGTGGTATCGAGATTCCCCGATGGCTCATCAGCCAACACGACGTTGGGACTGTTGGCCAGCGCTCTCGCTACCGCTACCCGCTGTTGTTCGCCGCCCGACAGTTCGCGTGGACGGTGCGTTGTTCTATCCGTTAAACCGACCTGGGCCAATAACTGTTCCGCTTCATGTCGGGCCTTCGCCAGATCGCTTCCCGCCAGGATCATCGGAATCATCACATTCTCCACTGCCGTGAAATCCTCAAGCAAATAATGAAACTGAAAGACAAATCCGACATTCCGGGTGCGGAAAGTCGCCAAAGCTTGTTCTGATTTGCCGGTCAAGAGCTCATCATTTATCCGCACTTCGCCGCTGGTGGGACGGTCCAGCCCACCGAGGACATGCAGGAGGGTCGACTTGCCAACGCCCGAGGCGCCGGTGACAGCCATAATCTCCCCTTTGCGAACCTGCATCGAAATTCCCTTCAGAACCGGCAGGACCCCGTTGGCCGTGGCAAACTCCCGGTGTATATCCGTGGCTGACAGTATGTTGGTATTCATATCCATGAACGCTTTTGCCGCCAAATCCTATTCGGACCAGTTTATGCTATTATTTTCGCCAAATTCGCACAAACGTTTAGTCCACCAACCGTTTTTCCCCTATTGCCTAAGGACATCGATCACCGACACTTTCGCCGCCTGATTGGAAGGGTACCAGGCCGCAAGGAAACAAATGAATATGGTAAGCGCCCCGGCCAGCGCGAAATCAAACAAATGTGTCTCAATTGGCAGATACTTGACGAAATAAATATCCGGCGGCAGGGAGATAAGTTCGTACTTGTTCTGAAGATACGCCGCCAGCAGAGCTACCAGCCATCCCCCGAATACCCCGATTGTGCCGATGGCCAGACCTTTGTAGACAAAAATCCGCCGAATCCGGGCCGGAGTGGCCCCCATCGTCTTGAGAATCCCTATTTCGGCCCGCTTTTCCATGGACAGCATGACCAGTGTCGAAATAATCGAAAAGGCGGCCACGATGACGATGAGAATAAACCCAAGAAAGAGAATCTTCTTCTCAATCGCAATCCACATGAACAGGTTCTTGTGCAGGATATTCCAAGGTACGACATCGTACTTAAACCCAAGCTTTTTGTCGATCACCGGCGTCAAATCGGCGGCCTTGTAAATATCAACAAGCTTCATGTGGACAGCCGTGGCGACATCACCCAGCCGAAACAGATTCTGCGCCGCCGGCAAGCTGATATACACCAGTTCGGCGTCGAACTCGTACATGCCGGTTTCGAAAATCCCCGAAATATTGAACTTGGCGACCCGGGGGCGAACATTTTTGCGAAGGTCCTCACCGCGCAGTGAGTACAGCACGACCGGCGACCCGACCGTCACGCCGAGACGTTCCGCCAGGTTTTTTCCCATCAGCATTCCCGGCACACTCTCGCTATCCACAAGAATCGGCGCCAGCGAATACTGTCCCATCTTGATCGATGAGGCGATATCGGCGGTTTTGCGTTCGAGGTCGGGATCAATCGCCCGCACGATAATACCGTCACCGGCCGAGGCCGACGAAATAGCCGCTTTGTAGTAAATAAACGGCGAGGCCGCCACGACTCCGTCGACCTGTTCAATCTCCGAAATCAGCTCACGATAGTTGGTTATAACGTCGCCGGAAGTCGGGAATACCGTAATGTGTGATGTCGTGCCAAGTAAACGGGAGCGGATTTCCGACTCGAACCCGTTGTGCATCGACATGACAAAACAGACCACCGCCACACCGAGCGCCACCCCGATAATGGTGATCCAGGTGGCCACCGACGTGAACACGCCGCCCGAGGAAAAATACCGCCGCGCGATATACGTCTCGAAGTTCATTCGAATATCCCTATCATCCGGTGATTATACACCCCCCTGACGGTAAATCAATCCTTTTAGCGCTCTGAACTATACGAAATAAGAAACCCCGCACAGGTTTGCTGTGCGGGGGCGGGTAGTCCAATATGACAAAAATCAGATAAACAGCGGAGCCAGCACCAGCGTGATAGTCGACAACAGCTTCACGAGCACGTGCAGAGACGGCCCGGCGGTGTCCTTGAAAGGATCGCCAAC
>JBGOTX010000181.1:0-4831 GCA_041476705.1 Candidatus Zixiibacteriota bacterium | reverse complement strand
GGCGCCACAACAATCGAGGGGTTCACGATCACAAGTTCCGGGCCGCCCGAAGCGGCTTGTTTGCGCAACTCATCCTCGGCCGCCCGTTTGGTCATGATATATGGTATCTGCAGATGCTCGAGATTGAAAATCCAATCCTCGTTGATCAAACGTTTGTCGTCACCGCCGGTGCGCGGGCGCGCCCCAATCGCCGCAACCGATGATATCTGCACAAACCGTTTCACGCCGGCTTTCGCACTGGCGCGATACAGATCGAGCGCCCCGAACGTATTTATGCCCGTGAACTGGGTCAGCTTATCCTGCCGAAAATTCACCCACGCGGCGGTATGAATGACGATGTCCACCCCCTGCACCGCCTTCTCGACCTCTGGCTGATTGCGAAGATCCCCCACCCGCTTCTCAAGATTGTTGGCGTCGATATACCGCGTGTCCGATTCGCGACGGATCATGGCAATCGGCCTGATTCCCCGGCGAAGGCACTCGTAGATCAGCTGTTTGCCGAAATTCCCCGATGCGCCGGTGATGAGAAGTTTGTTGTCCTGAAGGTTCATACTGTGGCGGCCCTGCTGTTATCGACCGCGCGAAAACTCGGCCATTGTTTCGATCAGTTTGTCAATGTCGGTCTCATCATTGTACAGGTGGACTGATACCCGTATCGAACCCTCGCGCCGCACCAGAATGATCCGTCGATGCAACAGTTCCTTGTGAAGCGGCTCCAGGTCAGCACAGGAAAACGTGAACAGTGAAGAACGGTGATTCGGATCGAGGGTCGAGGTCACCCGGTAGTAGGGGTTCGAGCGAATGTAATTGACCAGCCGGTCAATGAGCGCGTGATTGTGTCGCTGTATCTCGGATATGCCTAGATCGGTGAACACGAGTGCGGCGGCGAGCATGCCGACAAAATTCAGCACCGCGTAAAACCCCATCTCAAAGCGGCGCGCCGACTCGAAGTACGGCTTGTCGTAATGGAACATGTCGGTATATTGCATTTTCCAGTCCGCCCCGACCCAGGACATGAACGGCGGCGTAATCCTGTCCCGCACTTCGTCGGAAACATAGAAGAAACCACACCCCTGCGGCGCAAGCATCCACTTCTGACACCCGCTGGTGAAAATATCTATTCCCAGCTTATGCACGTTGATCGGCTCAACCCCCATCCCCTGAATACCGTCCACAACAAAGAAGATGTTCTTTTCTTTACATATCTTCCCGACCGCCGCCAGATCGATCTTGTACCCGTTGAAAAACTGCACGTACGAAATCATGAGCAGTCGCGTCTTTGGAGTGATCGCTTTTCGAAATTCATCGAGATCGAAGCACCGATCGACTGATTTGATAAAGCTTACCGTGAGGCCGCGAGCCGCCGCGGCCGCTTTGGCCGTATAGACCGCCGCCGGAAACTCGATGTCCGAGACAAGAATTTCATCCCCCGCTTTCAGGGGAAGTCCAAAGGCGGCCAAATTCAAGCCAAAAGATGTGTTGGCGCCAAGTCCGATATGCCGGTGCTCCGCCCCGACCAGTCCGGCGTAAATGTGGCGCAATTCGTCGCCGGTGCCGAAAGCAACGTGCGAATCGTCTTTCTCTGATTTGACCCGCATGCGAAGATGCTCTTCGACCGCCGCCTGAACAGCGGTCGAAAATGGTCCGACCGCCGCGGCATTGAAATAGGTGATGTTCGATGTATGGGGAAAGAGTTCACGCACATTGGCGAAAGTAATCATTTTGGTGTCCGTCATGTCCGACCTCTTTACAGCGAGTACAGCCAGGCAATGATACTCATGCACCCGGCGACTTTCACCAGAATCGAAAACAACAGGAAGAGCAGGAACGGCATCGGCAATTTCACCCGCACCGAAAGTCCCATCAGCGCCGGCACGGCTCCGAGCAGGAACGCAAACAGCGCGGCCGCCATCCCGGCTCGAACGCCTGAAAAAGGCAGGACCACATAGAAAAAGCTATAGGCCAGCGACGGGATCACCACAAAGAACATCAGTTCCATCAGAAACGTCATGCCGATCCAGACCCAGCCGGTGGTTTCGAGAAGATCGACCGGCACCCCACGGCTAAAACCAAATCGCCGTTCGGCCAGCACGAGTAGAATCGACACCGCCAGCAAGTACGCGCCCGCCGCAACCACGCACGCGATCATCAGTCCCACCGATACCATTACAACCACCCCTCTCGAATATACCATTCGAACGTCTGCTTTGCCCCCTCGGCAAACGGAATCTTCGATACAAATCCGAGTTCGCGCTGGGCCTTGTCGGTGGTGATTTCCCACGACGCCAGAATCTCCTCCGCCTTCTCGCGCGTCAGCATGGGCGTTGCCCCGACCATCCGAAAGCAGGTCTCGCTGATTGTTCCGATGAAACGAAAAACCGGATCGGGCACCCACACCGGCAATCCTTTTCGTCCGCACGCCGCCTGCAACTGCGCGATCAATTCGGCCATGGTATAGGAACGATTCTCGGCGATGAAGTACACGGCTTTGGGCGGAGTCGGGCAGGTCGTGGCCAGGAAAATACCGTGGCATAAATCGTCGGCGTGCACCAGTTGAAGCTTTCGTTTCATATTCCCGACGCACGGTTTCAGCCGACGGTACACCGTCTGGAAAAACGTGAAGATCTCCCGATCCCCCGGTCCATAGACGCCGGGCGGGCGCACTGCAACTACCGGCAGACGGTCGCCATACGACAGGGCGATTTGCTCTCCGGCCAGCTTGGAACGACCGTATGCCGTCATCGGATGCGGCGGATCGGATTCGGTGACGGCCAAACCGTTGCGCGAGCACCCCGCCGCCGCCACCGATGAGATATAAACGATCTTTTTGACATCCGGACAGTGAACCGCCGCCGCCTCAAATAGCAGGCGCGTCCCTTCTTCGTTGACTTTCAGAAAGGTCTCGGCCGTCCGCGCTTTCACCACTCCCGCGTTGTGCACGATATAGTCAACCCCTGCGACCATGGCGGGAAGGGAATCGGGCTGGGTGACATCGCCAAACCGGTAATCAACCGCCAGATCCCGCAAGAGCGACAGATCGGCCGTCTTGCGCACGCCTGCGAAGACGTGAAACCCCTCATCCAGAAAACGACGGCAGAGACGCGAACCGATAAATCCATTCGCGCCGGTGATCAAAACCGATGGTGCATGCTCCATAACCCCGTCAAAGTAGCAGATTATCTCGACCGCGACAAGGGGATATCAATAGGGAACGCCCGTCAATCTTGTAGGTCGGGTTGCGAAGTTGTGCTCGTGTAGGTCAAGCCGCCTGCGGCTTGACTTCTTCCAGACTCACGTCAAGCGCCAGGGCGCTTGACCTACTTGATGAATGTCTCGAATCTGCCCTCACGAAAACACTTCCGCCGAAAACCGGTAAATCTCTGCGTCCCTGTCTTTATAACTATGCTTGGGAAGCCCGGCCTTGAGACAGGTTTGTTCGAGAAATTCAATCGCCGTCCAGCCATGGTCGGTCGCCACCTGCGGCAAGAGCAGACCGGAATGATTGTCGAGTTTGATCATGAGACCATCGCGGCCGATCTTGATCTCACCAAACCGCCGGACAATGGTCAGCGACGACATGACCGAAATCTCAATCCCAATTCGCGCAAACTCATCAGGCGTCAAGGGCACAAAACGGGGGTCTTCGGACGCCGCCGCAACCGCCATCTCCGCCACCGCCAAATACACCGGCCCCCGCCCGCCTATTTGCCCGATACATCCGCGCAATTCGTTATCGAGCGTAAGCGTGACAAACACTCCCGCCTTTCGCTCGGTCGCCTCCGATGACGGCGGATTGTATTTTCTGTTTTCTAAGTGTGCCGCAATCGCTTCCCGCGCGATCCGCAGAAGAAGCGCCCGGTCATCATCGTTGAATGGCAGGTGCTCTCCCGGTTTGGCCGCTCTCGCGCCGAGTACCTCTGCAACTACCGGCTTACGCTCGCCGACAATCGCCGCCGACAGATACCCGACCACTTCGTCGAAATCGCCGGTGGTCGCGCCGGAGGTGGTGTAATCAAGAAAACGGACTTCGGTCGCGCCCAATCGTTTGGCCGCCTGCATCACCGCCAGAACAGGCCCGCCCCCGCACGCCTCACCTTTTCCTGAATCGAGGGTTCGCGCCAATAGATCGGTGTCGAATTTTTCTACCGCGCTCTGAATCGTCAGATCTAACTTCCGGGCGGCTGATTCGGAATGGAAGTGCGACAGATCCGTCGAAGCAATCATCAGCGTGTTCGTGTCTCTCAGCGTCGCGGCCAGCACCTCGGCCAGACCGTGGATCGAATTGCTCTCCTGGTCCCCCATCACGATCGCCACCAGCTTGAACTTGCCGAGCACGATCTGCAAAAACGGTAGTTGGACTTCAAGCGCATGCTCCCCGCGCGTCGACCCCTCGGCATGTCCCATGTTGGACAAATAGACAACCGGGTTGATCGAGCCGATCCGCGCCGCCAGTTCATGGTCGGTTTCAATCACGCCGAGCGGGGTCTGGTACCCGCCGCCACCGTACACCGCGCACCCCTTGAAAAACATCGTATGCGAGGGGGCCACTATCACCACCGTGTCGTACTCTTCTCCTTCGAGCAGTTTGTACGCTTTGGCGGCGGTTTTTCCCGAGTACGGGTACCCGGCGTGGGGGGCAATGAGCGCAAACGGCCGCCCGGTGATTGCCGGTTTGTCGACCTCGGCGAACATCATAGCCAGGGTTTTGGCCAGCTCACCGGCGCCGGCGGGGTAGAATGTCCCAGCCACGGCGGGTTTGCGAATATCGGTACGAGTAAATTCAGGCATAATCTGGCTCAATAGTACGCGGAATAGGGGGGGAAGTCAATGT
>JBGOTX010000180.1:0-4834 GCA_041476705.1 Candidatus Zixiibacteriota bacterium | reverse complement strand
GATAGAAATACGGAGATATAATGATTAAGAAAGTTGGCATTATCGGATTCGGGCAGATGGGATCGGGAATCGGACAGGTGGCCGCCGGAGCCGGATATCAGGTGGTGGCGTGCGAAGTTGCCGATGGTCCCCTGCAGACGGGAATTAAGTACATCACCAAGTCGCTCGACAAGGCAATCGAAAAAGGGAAATCGGATCAGGCGACCAAAGCGAAGATTCTGGGCGCGATCAAGACCAGCACTTCGTTGAATGATCTGGCCGACTGCGATATTATCTGCGAGGCGGTGATCGAGAATCTAGACGTCAAGAAAGAGGTCTACAAGAAACTCGACGGCATCTGCAAAGCGGATGCGATTTTCGCGTCGAATACGTCGTCACTGTCGATCGGCGACATGGCTTCGGTGACCAAACGCCGCACCCAGTGTGTGGGTCTTCACTTTTTCAACCCGGTCCAGATCATGAAACTGTGCGAAGTGGTGCGGACGATCGACACCAGCGACGCGACATATAAAACCGGCTTTGAGTTTGCGCAATCGCTCGGCAAGACCTGCGTGACGGCCAAGGATTCGCCGGGGTTTATCGTGAACGTATTGTTGGTACCGTACCTGCTCGATGCGGTCCGCCAGTATGAACGCGGGGTGGCGTCGCGCGAAGATATCGACAACGGCATGATGCTCGGTTGCGGGCACCCGATGGGTCCGCTCACCCTGACCGATTTTATCGGCCTCGATACGATTCTGTATATCGCGGATATCATGTTCGCGGAATTCAAGGACTCGCACTATGCCGCGCCGCCGCTGTTGCGCCGAATGGTAAACGCCGGGTACGTGGGGAAAAAATCCGGCCGCGGCTTTTACGATTACTCTGCAAAATAACAACAGAACGGCCGCGACCGGTTATCCGGTTGCGCCAGCCGAAGGATGCGTACGATATGGCCGATTACAAGAACCTTCTCGTCGAAAAGCAGGAGGCCGTCCTGATTGTGAAAATCAATCGGGAGCGGGCGCTCAATGCCATGAACAAAGAAACGGTGGCCGAACTTCAGCAATTGTTCAGCTACCACTGGTCCGATGACTCTATCCGCTGTGTGATAATCACCGGCACGGGTGAAAAGGCGTTTGTGGCCGGGGCGGATATTCCGGAGATCGGCGAACTCGATGTTCGCAGTGGGGCCGAGCTATCGGCGCGCGGTCTGTACATGACCAAGACCATCCAGAATTTCCCCAAGCCGGTGATTGCCGCAATCAACGGTTTCGCGCTCGGCGGCGGGTGCGAACTGGCCATGGCCTGCGATGTCCGGCTCGCTTCGGAAAAGGCCAAGCTGGGTCAGCCGGAAGTGAACCTCGGTATTATCCCCGGGTATGGCGGCACGCAACGTCTGCCCCGTCTGGTAGGTCGTGGGAAGGCGATGCAGATGATTCTCACCGGCGACATTATCTCGGCGCAAGAGGCGTACCGGATCGGTCTGGTCGACGAAGTCTATCCCCCCGACCAACTGATGACCAAAGCGCTTGAGATGGCCAAGCTGATCTGCTCCAAAGCGCCGCTGGCGATTGCGGCGGCCAAGGAGTGCATCAATCGCGGTCTCGACGTTCAACTGAGCGCCGGGTGTGATCTGGAGAAGGCGAATTTCGGGAGTATCTGCGGTACAGGCGACAAGAACGAAGGCGTGGAGGCGTTTCTGGAAAAGCGCTCCGCCAAGTTCACGGGACATTGAGTACAAATGTGCCGTCATGCCTCCCGGCTTGACGGCTTTTTTCACCTCGTAGGTCAAGCCGCCTGCGGCTTGACATTCTCGGATTGGTAGGTGATATGCTCCCCGCAGACCATTATAGGTACCAGTTAGACTGTAGTTCATATGGTGAAGATGTTTTGCCGGACTTGCTATCGATCAAAACATCATCTCTCGAACAATAATAGAGCCGTTCCCATCTTTTAGCAGATGATTCCCACTTTTTTCGGCGCTCGAGGAAGACGGTTTTCGATCTACTGTATAGAAAGTAGGTAACTGCGCACCAAACACCGATAAATACAATGAGCGTGCCGCTCCCATGAGAGCCTTCCTCAAATACCTCGAGGTATTTTAAGAACATCAGAATTGGTAGCATCAAGGCACTTCCGCAACCAATGGAGAACCAGCCATTGCTCTGGGGGAACGGCGGCGGCGAAAGAATCTGGGCAAGTCGCGAGCTGAATTGAAGTTTTGCTCCACCAACTTGTGCCGAAAGGCCATCGCCTGCCGAGGCCCCGACAGCAACGGTTGAAGCACCACCTGAATACTTGCCTCCCATTACTATGGCAGATACTTTGTTAACAGTATCATCTTTTCCGCAGATGGGACAGAGTATAGGCATTTATTTCTCCCGGCTAAATTAAGCCCACGCCCGAACTCAGGCGAACGGTTAGTCCATATTATAACATGATTCTGAAATAGTCAATCGGTTTTCCGTGAGCGCTTCCAGCGTGCTCGGCCAATCTTTTTTCGACCTCTTTCTCTAGCCCACGTTCCACAAAATCTCCCCTCTTTCCTGCCCCCTCCCTTTCCCCTTATCTTCTCCCCTAACGTTCTAAATGAAAGACCTCATCATGCGCATCATCGGACGCTCTCTGTTTGTACTAGTGACCATCTTTTCTTCCATCACCACCGCTACCCCCTACTGGCAACAGGAAGTCAACTACCGGATGGAGATTACTCTCGCGCCGGACCTCCGCACCGTGTCTGGCACGATCGATATCCACTACATCAACAATTCGCCTGACACCCTGAGAGTGCTGTACATCAAGGCGTTTCCGAATGCGGTCAGGCGCGGTTCCTACGCCGATTCGGCCGCCCGCCAGCGTAATGAATATGACTTGGCCAATATCAAGCCCGAAAATCAGGGATCACTGACACTTGTGCCGATGCCTGAACGCACCCGCGACGGCTCCGTGCGTTCGTCCCTGTCGCCGCCGTTCGAGATCGACAACACGATTATTACTGTCACGCTCAATGCTCCGCTTTCTCCCGGTGACACGGCCAATCTCAAGTACGGATTCAAGACCATCCTCCCCCTTGGCAACGAAATGCGCATGGGGAAATTCGGCGGCACGACCAAGGCCGCGTACTGGTACCCGCAAGTGTGTGTCTATGACCGCAAGCTCGGCTGGGTGAATGCGCAGTATATCGGCTGGGGAGAATGCTACGGTGACTATGGAAAATTCGATGTTACGATCACCGCCCCCGAAGACCAGATTGTCGCCGCGACCGGCGAACTGGTGAACGAATCAGAGGTCATGCCCGACTCACTCCGGCAGATGTATGACCTGTCCAACTTCTTGAAACCGCGCACCGAGTGGCCGAAATTCAAATTTGATTCCACCCGCACGAAAACCTGGCACTTTGTCGCCGACAACGTGAATGATTTTGCCTTTACTTGCTCAAATAATTGGTGCCTCGACACAACCTCGACCAACGGCGTCAAAGTCGTGGCGTACGCGCTTCGCAATAAGGCCAACGGCTGGAAGACCGCCGCCAGACTTGCCCGCGAAGAAATCGAAACGTATTCGCAACTGTTCGTGCCGTACGCCTGGCCGGTGATCAGGGTGTGTGATGCCTATTCCGGCATGGAGTTTCCGATGCTGGCCGATTGCGGCGGGCAGGACCCATCGCCCGGATTCAAGGTCGTTATCTATCACGAAGTCGGCCACCAGTGGTTTATGGGGATGATCGGCTCCAATCAGGTCGACCGGCCGTTTCTCGACGAAGGGTTCAACGTGCTGGGCGAACATGTGACGATGGAGAAATACCTCGGCCGTCATGGGAACATGAACTCGTTCCACAACTGGTATCAGCGCAAGTTCGCGCCATCGTCCGAAGACCGCGATGATCGCGGATTCCGCCCGCTCATGCTCCTCATGCAACAGGGGATGGACAAACCGATCGTGTTTTCGTACGATCAGGGCGAAGAATATTTCCCCTGGCGGGTGTCGGCATATTACAAGACCGCCGCCATGCATTATTCGCTCCGGTCACTTCTCGGTGATTCCGCTTACTTTGCGGCGATGCAACATTATTGTCATAAGTGGTTGTTCAAACATCCGTACGAAGACGATTTTACGGCGGCGATGGAAGAAGCCACGGGTCTCGAACTTGATCCGTTCCTCCAGCAATGGTATCACAGCCGCGACCGGCTGGATTATTCGGTCGACGGAATTTCGTCGGCGTACGACGGCAAGATGTACACCCACACGATCAAGCTAAGCCGTCCGGGGAAGTTTGTCGCTCCCGTTGAACTGGCGGTAATCTGGGAGCAGGGGGACACTTCACTGTTTACCATTCCACCCGAAGGAATGGCGTTCGCGCGCCCCGGGTACGGACTGCTTCCAACCTGGAATCAGTTCCGAAGATATTCCGACCGGTACGAGTTCCCTCTCCGCGCCGAACGGAAGATCAAAAAGGTCGTGATCGATCCTGAGAATGCCAGTATCGACATCAACCGCCTGAATAACTCGACCGGTTTTCTGCCGCCGATGGAAGTCCGGCTTGACAACATGAAATACGACCGCACCCCTGTAAATCAATATGCCCTCCGCTGGCGGCCGGATCTCTGGTATGATGAACCGAACGGCGCGCAGATCGGGGTACACCTGCACGGCTCATATTTGGAGTCGGTGAAAAAGTTCTCGCTGGACACGCGGGTCGGGACGAAATCGTGGCGGCCGACGGTCGATTTCAGTGTCAGCAATCCGTTTGCGCCGTTTGGATCGATGTCGGCCATTGGATTTCGCACTCTCTGGTCGGACTACCGCGCCGCATTTCAGATATCGCTCGACAAAACATTCAAGCGGTGGTATT
>JBGOTX010000179.1:0-4862 GCA_041476705.1 Candidatus Zixiibacteriota bacterium | reverse complement strand
GGTATCGGCACGCTCGGCTTTGATTTCGCCAAGCCGCTCGATGACCGCAACGGCCAGAGCAAGGGATGGCACACCCATTTCAGGGCAGGCACGGTATTCAAATAGCAATCAGCAGAAAGGGAGATAGGAAAGAGATGATTAGTATCAAGAATGCTGTACGACTGGCCGCCGTAGCGGCGGTAGTGATGATTGGATCGTCGATTCAGGCGCAAGCCGTGAAACTCGGATTCATCAACGATGAGGCGCTCAAAGCCAAGTATGTGCCATTTACCCGAGCCCAGGAGCAGTTTGAGACCGAGCGCAAGGCATGGGATAAAGAGGCGCAGGACAAGCAAGATGAGCTTAATACCATGCTGGAGGATTACAACAACCAGAAGATAGTGCTGTCCGATGAAAAGAGAAAAGAGCGCGAGGCGACCATTCGCACCAAGAAGGAAGCCCTCGACGCTTTCACCCGACAGGTGTACGGCCCCAGCGGAACAGCCGAGCGCAAGCAGTCGGAATTGCTCCAGCCGATTCTCGACAAAATTAACCAAGCCATCCAGGCAGTAGCCGAAGAAGAGAATTTCGACGTCATCTTTACACTCAATTCCGGCCTGGGGTATATTCGACCTACATTCGAAGTAACGGAGAAGGTCCTGGCCAAACTTGAGAAGCTCGAAAAATAAAACCCCGTTGACCCTGGCCGAGATCGCCCGCCAGGTCGGCGCCACGCTCGAAGGCGACGGACAGGTACAAATTGCCGATGTCGCGCCGATTGAACTGGCGGTCCAGGGTCAGATCAGTTTTCTTGCCAACGCCAAGTATGCCCGGTTCATTGAGACCACCCAGGCCTCGGCGCTGGTCCTGGCGCCCGGCACTCTGTGTTCTCGGCTCCCCGTTCTGCGCCACCCCAGTCCGTATCTGACGTTCGCCCGAATCATCGATTTGTTCCATCCGGAAACCCGCCGCGTGCCCGCGGGAACCCATCCGTCCTCGGTCGTCGATTCCTCGGCCATCATTGATCCATCGGTGGGGATAGGACCGCTGGTTCACGTTGGGCATGGAACAACCATCGGCCGCGACACGCAGGTATTGGCATCGGCGTATATCGATCATGACGTTCAGATCGGTTCGGGCTGTCTCATCTATCCCGGCGTCCGCATTCTGCACGGTTCGTGCATCGGCAACCATGTCATCCTTCATCCCGGCGTGGTGATTGGTTCCGACGGCTTTGGATTTGCACCCTCAGAACAGGGTTTGTACAAGATCAAGCAGGTGGGTTGGGTGGAGATTGGCGATGATGTCGAGATCGGCGCCAATACGACGGTGGATCGCGGGGCGCTCGGCCCGACGGTCATCGGTCGCGGCACCAAGATCGACAACCTGGTGCAGATCGCGCACAATGTGGAGATTGGACACCATTGCGTAATCGTGTCGCAGGTGGGAATCTCAGGTTCAACCAAACTTGGCGATGAGGTTATGCTGGGTGGACAGGTGGGAATAGTCGGCCACCTTGAACTTGGCGACCGGGTGTCGGTTGGAGCGCAGTCGGGGGTGGCAAAATCAATCCCGAGCGGAGAGACCTGGTTTGGCTCCCCCGCCCGGGAGATTCATCAATCCAAGCGAATAATCGTCGCAATAGAGCGTCTGCCGGAATTGTGGAAACGACTTCGGCGCCTCGAAGAAAAACTGGGCCCGGACTCAGGTAAGTAGCCGGTCTTCGATTTCGGCCATTTTATCCCAGTTTCGTTCCATCTCGCCGACCGACCTCAGGGCCTCTTCGATTCGGCTTTCTTCAAGCGCCAGCCGGATTCGGCACAGTACTCCCCACTGTCGACGGTTCATCACCTTGATCTGGGTGATTTGATTGCCGACCGATTGGGTGGCCAGATTCAATTCGGCGACGACCTCTCTGAGCTGGTGGTTGCCGCTTATTCGCAACTTTGAGGCAAGGTCTCCCTCGCTCATATCCTGCAGTCGGCTGACCATCTCCCGGCCCGGTTGAATACTGCGGGTGACCGGCAAAATTGTCATGACCGCGATAGCCGTGATGGTCGCAATGATCGCGGAAATCATGTACGGCATCAGGGCCAGCAATCCCACCTCCAGGTGACCGCCGACGCTTTCCAGCGCCGCCGTGACGATCGATTCGTTGAAATAGTAGATGATCGCCGCGGAAGCCGCTATCGCGGTGACGAGCAGGAAGGTGACTGTCGAATACAGACGTAATTTCTGTCGCTGGGTAAAATAACCCTGTACGGCCGCTACCATTCCAGACATATATTCTCACTTTCGTTCTGGTATAAATGTTCTCTTTCTTCGTCCGGACATACGCCCGGCCTACTGTCTCTGTTTCGGCCTGAAACACCTTGAAACTGAGACGTATCTTTGCACTCGGGAACGCAGTTATTGGACAAACAAAAGGCCCCGTCGCCGAGGCCTTTACGCGCTTACTGTGCAATTGGTGATCAGAACGGCAGGTCGTCATCGTTGGCCGAAGCGGTTGAGGCCTCGGGCATCGGGGCAGTCCCGCCTCCGCTTGAACCCTTGTCCTCGCTGGGGCGACCACCCAGAAATTGGAAATTGGTCACGACGATCTCGGAAATGTACTTCTTGTTCCCTTCCTTGTCCTCGTAACTCCGGTTGTCGATCCGGCCTTCGATATACACCTGCTTCCCTTTGGCCAGGTACTCTTTCATGATCTCCGCCTGTTTCCCCCACGCCACGATATTGTGCCAGGTGGTGGCTTCGTTCTTTTGACCATCCTGACCCGTCCATCGTTCAGTCGTGGCGAGCGAAAACGAGGCCACCGCTTTGCCGCTTGGCGTGTACTTCAGCTCTGGATCCTTGCCCAGGTTCCCAATAAGGATTGCTTTGTTTACTCCCATGATTTCTCCCGAGGATAAAGTTTCCTGACGACAGTATAGGCGTGCGCCGTCGTCCTGTCAAGCCGCTCCAATTGAGCTTGCCTGCGCCTATGAAACCGGGTATATACTCAGGCGCTTTGGGAGTGCGATATGAGCCATCAATTTGACCCCGACAAGGCACTGACCACCATCAAACGGTTTCTGACCGGTAAACTCAATCAGTCCGGCCTGTCCGGGTATGTTGTCGGCTTGTCCGGTGGGATCGACTCCGCTGTTTCTTCCAGTTTGGCAGTGGCGGCCGTCGGCCGGGACAGAGTATTCGGCTTGCTGATGCCGTACCGGACGTCGTCCAAAAGTTCGGTCGATGATGCCACCCTGCATGCTCGACAACTCGGAATCGAGTTTCAGACCGTCGATATCTCCCCCATGATCGATGCCTACTTTGAGACCATCGAGGATTCCATACGAACCCGCACAGGCAACAAGATGGCCCGCGAACGGATGTCTATTCTCTTTGACTATGCGCACAAGATGAATCGCCTCGTGCTCGGTACCGGCAATCGGACCGAGATCTGCCTGGGGTATACAACCTGGTTTGGCGATGCCGCCTGCTCGGTCAACCCAATCGGCGAGCTGTACAAGACCAATGTTCGCCAGCTCGCCCGCATCCTGAGTGTGCCACTGTCGATCATCTCCAAACATCCGACCGCCGACCTCTGGGTCGGCCAGACCGATGAAGGCGAAATCGGCGTCACCTATGAGCGAATCGACCAATTGCTCGGGCTCATCATAGATCGTGGCGTGACTTCCATGTCCGAGTTGGAAAAGGCCGGATTTGACCGGACCGAAACCAGCAGGGTGGTGTCCCTCATCAATCGCAACACCTTTAAACGCCATCTGCCGGAGATTGCCCCGTTAGGTCGTCGCCCAATACCCGATCAAGTACAACTCCGAACTTAAGAAACGCCAATATGTCTATACCTGCCGGAGTACTCTACCTCGTGCCGACGCCGATCGGCAATTTGTCCGATATGACCGACCGGGCCCGGGAAGTGCTGGGCCTGGTGGAAACAGTTGCCTGCGAGGACACGCGGGTGTCCGGGCATTTGTTCCACCTTCTGGGGCTCAAAAAGAAGCTCATCAGCTATCACGAGTTCAATGAGCGTGACCGCGCCGTTCAATTGATTGAGCGCATCCGGAGCGGTGAATCGATAGCCGTTGTCAGCGATGCCGGTTCGCCGGGGATTTCCGACCCCGCCTACCGCGTCGTTCGCGCGGCCGTGGACTCAGGGATAAACGTCGTGGCCCTTCCCGGACCCAACGCCATCATCCCCGCCCTGACCGGCTCCGGGCTTCCCACCGACCGCTTTTTTTTCGAGGGATTTCTTTCTCACAAAACCGGCGCGCGAACGCGGCGGCTGGAATCTTTGCGGTCTTTCCCCCACACGCTCATTTTCTACGAATCGCCTTTCCGGGTGCACAAAACGCTTCAGGCGATGCTCGAAGTGTTGGGCGACCGTCAGGCCTGTCTGGCCCGCGAGATCAGCAAGAAATTCGAGGAATACGTCCGCGGGTCGCTTAGCGAGATACTGGTCAGGATCAAGGACCGGACAGTCAAGGGGGAGATCGTTCTCGTTGTTTCCGGCGCTCAGGACAAGGAGCGATCGGAGACGGAGGAAACCGGGGAGGATACCGCTTGAAACCGCCGGCCACCAGATTTTACCCGTTTGACTATCTCATCATCGCCTACTGCGCAATTACTACGGCTTTGGTGCTGGTGTTCGGCCGCCCGATCGGCAATTACTACGATGAACTCGCTTTTTACATCGGCGTGGGCCTGTTGGCGTATGTCATCAGCCGAAACCTCAGCGAGCAGACCAGCCGCGCCCAGGCGCTATTTCGTCTTCTGTATCCGATCATGTTGTCGGTTCTGTTTTATTTAAAAACCCAGGGTCTGATATTTCTCCTGTTCGACCGTTTTTTCGACGCCGACCTTGTCCGGTTCGAGCAATC
>JBGOTX010000178.1:0-4862 GCA_041476705.1 Candidatus Zixiibacteriota bacterium | reverse complement strand
GTCACAGCGATCCGATTTTAAGAGCATTAGAGATTCCTATCGATTCTTGGGACGTTGATACTTTTGTCTTCGGGGCGCCACATTTCCCATCTGCCCGTCTGAAAAAGGGGCAGACAGGATGTCTGCCGCCCACGGAAATGTCGCGCAAAATGAAAAAACCGTCAGGTGAGGTCACCTGACGGCACTTTTGTATCGAGAGAAGATGTCGGGTTTCTCGGTCGCCAAGCGACCTCGGAACCCGACCTACAAGAATTAATACATATCCCCCATGCCGCCGCCACCAGGCATTTGCGGCATACCCTTCTTCTCTTCCGGCTTGTCGGCGATCACCGCTTCGGTGGTCAACAACAGTCCGGCAATCGAAGCCGCGTTCTCAAGCGCCGTGCGGCAGACCTTGGTCGGGTCGATCACGCCGGCCTTCATCAGGTCTTCGTAGACGTTCGTCAACGCGTTGTAGCCGTAGGAACCGGTTTCACCGAATACTTTATTGATCACGATGGAACCCTCAACACCGGCGTTGAACGCGATCTGGCGAATCGGCTCTTCGATCGCCTTGCGGACGATCTTCACGCCCACCATCGCTTCTTCGTCGGTCTTGATGGCATCGAGCGCCTTGATAGTGCGAAGCAGGGCGACGCCACCGCCGGGCACGATACCTTCCTCAACCGCGGCCCGCGTGGCATGCAGAGCATCCTCAACGCGCGCCTTCTTTTCCTTCATTTCGGTCTCGGTGGCCGCACCGACATTGATCACTGCCACCCCGCCGGCCAGTTTGGCCAGACGTTCCTGCAGTTTCTCGCGGTCGTAGTCCGAAGTTGTGTCGTCGATCTGTTTGCGAAGCTGACTGATACGCCCTTTGATGGCCGCCTTGTCGCCGGCGCCTTCGACGATCGTAGTGTTGTCTTTGTCGATCGTGACCTTTTTGGCGCGACCGAGGTCGGTAAGCACCGCGTTCTCAAGCTTGAACCCAAGTTCCTCGCTGATCACTTTGCCGCCGGTCAGGGTGGCGATATCCTCAAGCATGGCTTTGCGTCGGTCGCCAAAGCCCGGGGCCTTGACCGCCGCCACTTTGAGCGTGCCTCGGAGTTTGTTCACCACGAGCGTAGCCAGCGCCTCGCCCTCGGTGTCCTCGGCGATTATCAACAGCGGACGTCCCGACTGCGCGGCCTTTTCGAGCACCGGCAGAAGGTCCTTCATGCCCGATACTTTCTTGTCGTAGATGAGAATCATGCAGTCTTCGAGCACCGCTTCCATCGAATCGGGATCGGTAACGAAATACGGGGAGACATACCCGCGGTCAAACTGCATTCCTTCGACCACTTCGAGCTTGGTCTCGGCGGATTTGGACTCTTCGACCGTTATTACTCCGTCTTTGCCGACTTTTTCCATCGCTTCGGCAATCAGGTCGCCGATCACGCGATCATTGTTGGCCGAGATGGTGCCGACGTGCGAAATATCGGTCCGTCCGGAGACCGGCTTGGACATTTTCTTGATCTCTTCGGACACGGTTTGCACGGCCAGGTCGATCCCGCGCTTGATCGACATCGGGTTGTACCCGGCGGTGACGGACTTGAGTCCCTCGCGGAAAATCGCCTGGGCGATAATGGTGGCAGTAGTGGTGCCGTCGCCGGCGACATCGGAAGTCTTGGACGCAACTTCCTTCACCATCTGGGCGCCGATATTCTCAAAATGATCTTCCAACTCGATCTCTTTGGCCACCGTCACGCCGTCTTTGGTGATGGTCGGTGAGCCGAACTTTTTCTCGATCGCAACATTGCGGCCGCGCGGACCAAGGGTAACCTTGACGGCGTCGGCCAGTTTATCCACGCCCAGTTTGAGCTTGGCCCGGGCGCTGGACTCGTATTCAATCAACTTTGACATATCTCTAATCTCCTTTTTTTCGGTGGTGGTTAACTGCGCTGAATGACGGCGAAAATGTCCGATTCGCGCATGATCAGGTACTCCTGACCGGCGATTGACACTTCGGTGCCGGAGTACTTGCCGTACAGAATGCGGTCGCCCTTCTTGACTTCAAGCGGCATCCGCTTTCCTTCTTCGAAACGGCCCGGGCCGACCTCGACCACCTCGCCCTCCATCGGCTTTTCTTTGGCAGTGTCCGGAATGATGATCCCACCCTTTTTCATTTCGCCTTCTTCGAGGGGTTTTACTACCACTCGATCTGCAAGCGGTTTGACGTTCATGACTTTCCTCCTATTAGGTTACAATTGATTACCCAAGCTGATATTTCAAGCTTGTTAGCACTCACCATACATGAGTGCTAACAACGGTAATAGTACCACTTAAACGCGGAAATTGTCAAGCGGTTTCAGGGATATAGGACTTAATTTATAGATGATTTGGCATGGAGGCGGTGGTTATATAATTATAACTCGTTGAAATAAAGCGACTTAATCTAAACGCCCCTGATCCGAGGTGACAATTGCTGGGGGGGAAGATTAGTTCGCCTGTGATATTTGGTACAAACCGAAGAGGGTCCGATTGGGCTTTATATGCCAGGTAGAACGAAGCCCCGGCGAGCAAATGTGCCCCGCAACAAGTAGATGATCGACAGACAAAACGACAAAAAAGACGAAAAGATCGTTATGCCCAACACGATTTGGACGGGCAACCCGACCGGGCCAAGCCCGAAATGTTCGACAATGATCGCTGCTAAAACACAGCCGCCAAGTAAATACCATGTCGTGAGAAAATACTGGAGGGCGAATTTGAACAGATTACGGCGTGCATATGGCCGGTCATGAACGACTTGTGGCAAGAGCCAACTTGCGACAGCACGTACCACCGAGTAGACAGACCGCCCACACGAAGCTCGTCCAACCGGTGTGGCGGTGATTTTTTTCTTTTTGCCCTGAACCGCATACGTGACCAGGTGGCCGTCCTCCAGAAAAACCTCGCAAACAAGAGGTGCGGTAGAAGATTTGTCGCGGATGGAGAGCGCATCGCCAGCACTTGGGAGAGCTAATCCAGTGGAAGCCCTAATCCCCTCAAGGCGTAATACATTGTCGCAGGCCGAGATAAAGGATTTTCCCACAAGGCCTTCGACCAATGTTTTGTCAAAGTGATAAAACCACCAAGATTCTCTCTGGCTGAAAAGCATTCCTTCAGCTCCGAACTCCCGCATCGTGTTTCCCAGAGTTGGCTCTAATATGGAGCGTTTAAGTGTCTCAACGGTCGTAGCAAAATCGCGCGTCTGCCGTTCTGTCCAGTCGGCCATGACGAGAAACACATCAAGTCCGGGACTAAGTCCTTTTTGAAAAGCACCTCGGGCAAGCGCTTCCGGCGAGTATATCAGGATGCCAGCTTCGAATTCTATTCCGTAAGTTCTTAATTCATCTTGTGGAATACCGGGCTGCACTGTAGTCAGCGAAGCTATGTCATTCCTCGTGATCTGTAACAGCCATTTGCCGCGTAGCAATTGTGTAAGTATCGACGGAATGGACTCAATGGGCTTGTAGGTAACCTTGGGCCCGGCAAGTCCGAAACTCCAGTGGGTCAAACATCGTTCCTGATAGAGTGGAGCGGCTATCAGTATCCCATGCAGATCTTCTTCTTGGAAGTCTGCGCCTACAACAAGAGTCATTACCTTTGAGCGCCTCTTGAGTGCAACGCTCCCCGCGAAGAAAAGATTCCTAAAGTAAAAGCATACCCCGCCTAATAGAAACCCAATGGAAAGAGGCGCCATCTTGATACCCAGGATTCAAAACAAAAACAATTGTTCTTAGGTATGTTATCGACGCAATTTGAACCGAACTATAGACTCACCCGCCCACCTTCAGTCCCCTATAAGCCGCCCGATATTTCCTTCAAGCCAACAAGGGTCAGATTCGGCTCGACCAGCTTGATATGGCGGGAATACTGCTCGATCCCCGTCACCAGCCCACCGGTGGCGACCACAGCCACTTGCTTGAACCCGGCTTCGGCAATGATGCGGTCGAGGATATAGTCGACCTGGCCAATCGTCCCGTAGAACGCCCCGGACTTGAGTGCATCGACCGTGTTCTTGCCGATTACTCGCGCAGGCGGCTCGATTTTGATCTCGAACAGCTTGGCGGCCCGTTTGGCTAACTCAGCCATCGAGGTTTCGATTCCGGGGCAAATCACCCCGCCCTGATAAACGCCCGCTTGATCGACCACCTCGAACTTGGTGGCGGTGCCGAAATCGACGACGATCACAGGTCCGCCGAACTTGGTGAAACCGGCGACCGCGTTGGCAATCCGGTCGGCTCCGAGTTGGGCCGGGATGTCGACCGCAATTTTGATCGGGAGCTTTAGGTCAGCGGAAACGATAGCCGGGATACATCCCAGATACCGTTTGCACGTTTCTATGGCTTGATCCGTGATTGACGGCACAACCGAGCAGATGACTGCGGTTTCAATCTGTTCATTGGCGACCTTCATGCGCGACAGCCAGTCGGTAATCGGGATGCCGAGTTCATCGGCGGTCATGTCGCGACGTGTGGAAAGGCGAAGAACATCCTTGAGCGTGCTCTCCTTGAACAAGCCGATCTTGATATTGGTGTTGCCGATGTCTATGGCGATGAGCATGGGGGGAATATACTCTGCTCGGCCGAGGAATCAATGGGTTCCGACAACCAAACTCCGACTTGCATCATAGACACAATGATTGTTTATTGCAGTGTTACGCTACGACATAATGTGAAGGCAGGGAATCAAAGATGACACGCCCAAGTCTGCAGAAGCGAATTCTTGCGCTTGCTCTAATCGCGGTCGCGCTCATGCCAGTGGCATTGGCCGCCCAAGATGACCGGTGGAAATCTGATGAAGGGCTCGGCCTGCCCAACTATTCCTCGTTGGGTTCCAGACTATGGGTCCGGTTCCTG
>JBGOTX010000177.1:0-4867 GCA_041476705.1 Candidatus Zixiibacteriota bacterium | reverse complement strand
ATCTAACGTTATATTGTCTGGAGGATTTTTCAGGTGGTTAAACAAACACTGTTTGTCACGCTCAACGCCTTGATCGCGTTGGCTATCGGGTTCCTTATGTTCTTCGGTGTCTTCAAGCCGTCGACCAACTCGATTGTCCACTCTATTTATAAGGGTGGTCCGCTGGTTATTCTGCTCATAACGATTCTGGTCATGCTGATCGTCTTCGTCGTTGAGCGGTATCTGTCGCTGTATCGAGTCGCCAAAGGTCAGAGCTCGGTGCAGATCTTCTTCAAGAAGCTGATCACCATGCTGCAAAACGACGATTATGACGGCGCGGTCGCGGCCTGTGACAAACAGCGCGGCACCACCGCCAACGTCCTCCGCGCCGGGATCGAGCGGTATCGCGAAGCCCGGGCCGACAAGGGGATTGACGGCGAAAAGCGCATTCAGTTGACCCAGGCGGCCATCGAAGAAGCCAACGCCCTCGAGGGTCCGCTTCTTGAGCGCAACCTGATCGCCATGTCTACCATTGCCTCGATCGCCACCATGGTCGGTTTGCTTGGCACCACGATCGGCATGATCCGCGCCTTTGCGGCCACCGGCAACGTCGAAGGCGGCGTGATTGACGCCACCCAGCTGGCGGTCGGCATCTCCGAGGCGCTGGTGAACACCGCGGGCGGCCTGATTTCCGGTATTCTTGGAATCTTTTTCTACAACTTCTTTGTTAATAAGGTAGACGCCTTCAACTATACCACCGACGAAGCCACCTTTGAAGTTCTGCAGATTCTGAAGGCGAAGGAAGGTAAGTAAGCGATGGGGATTAAGAAGAAACGGCGGGTCTCCATTCGGATCGATATGACGCCGATGGTGGATGTTGCCTTTCTCCTGCTCATTTTCTACATGTCGACCACCCAGTTCAAGCCACCGGAAGCCCGCGCGGTTGAACTGCCGCAGTCGCATTCGCAGATCGAGTTGCCGGATAAGGATATTATCAATATCACGGTGACCAAGTACGATTCGATCTACGTGGACTACGTGGAGCGGGTCAAGATGAATGTCGACGGCCAGGATATTGAAACGACGGGTCGCCGGGTGCGCGTTTGCGACCAGTACAACGTGGCGACCGAAATTCTCCGCGCCCGCGCCAAGAACGTCAAGGCGCTGGTGGTGGTGAAGGCCGACGGTCGGGCGACGTTCGGCATTATGCAGGCCGTGATGAAGAAGATGCAGGAGAATCACCTGGAGCGGTTCCTGATTATTACCGATCCGGAACGCGAAGCCGGCAAAGCGTAACATGAATGTACTGCCCATCGTGCGAACCATGGGCGTAGAGGAGAGTGATCATAGATGGCAGGCGAAGTAGTAGAACGGGCGAAAAAAGGCGGTAAGAAAGGACTCCGTCGGCCGAAACGCCGGGTGGCCGTGCGTATCGACATGACGCCGATGGTCGACATTGCCTTTCTGCTGTTGATTTTTTACATGGTGACCACGGTGTTCGCCATGCCGCAGGCCATGGAGATCAACCTCCCGCCGAAGGACGTGGATATTGACATCAAAGAGTCAAACGTATTGACAATTCATATCGATAGTCACGAGCGGTTTTGGTGGCATGTCGGTCAGGTCAAGTCAGAAAATATGCCGGCCCTGATTCCGAGTCTGAAGAACAAGCCGGACAGTATTCCGTACGCCTACAATCAGGACAGTGTCCAGCATCTTCTGACCGGTCTGAACCGCGAGAATCCGAAGCTGAATACGCTGATTCTCATTCACAAAGACGCCAAGTATGTGGATATGGTCAACATTCTCGACGAAATCGATGTGATCGAGCGGGCCTGGAACGAATACACGAGAAAAGAACTCGGAGTGAAGAAGATAGATGACATCCCCAAGGAGAAGAGATTCTCCTATCGGTACGCTGTCGGCGACTGGGATGACCGCGACGACAAGATCATGCTCGAATCCGAAGCCCTGGCGCGGTCGAAAGGACAGTTGTAATCATGGCTACAATGAATAACGCGCTGTACTCCCCGTACGGGGCATACGAGCTGAAAGCCAAGTATCAGCGGAATTTCCTCATGTCGACCGGGCTGGCGGTGTCGCTGGTGGTGGTGATTCTGTTGACCGTCTGGATCATCCAGGCGATCAGGGGACACGAAGAAATATTCTCGGCGCCGACGGTGATCAAGACCATTGCCGAACTTGGACCACCGCCTACCATCGTTCAGAAACCACCGCAGGTGAAAGTCACTCAGCCCAATGTGGCGGTGCCCAAAGTTGGTATCCCGACCCCGGTGGCTGATGAATCGGCGCCCGATGAAGATGTAGTTCTGGCGACCAGAGAAGAACTGGCCGACATCGTGCCGCCGGACATCTCGGCGGGGGGCGGCGGTGATATCAAAGTCGATATCAACGAAACTGAATACCTTCCCGCGGCCGGTGAGTTCGTAGCGGTTGAGCAACAGCCGGAAATGATTCACCAAGTCACGCCGGACTACCCACCTCTGGCAAGACAAGCAAGTCTTGAAGGCAAGGTTTGGATAAAGGCGCTCGTCGACAGAGAAGGGAGCGTGCGTGACGCCAAGGTAGCCAAGACATCCGAAATACCTTCGTTTGACGAAGCGGCACTGAAAGCGGCGTTTCTGAATAAGTATAAGCCAGCAATTCAAAATGGTCGTCCAGTGGCCTGTTGGGTAACTTACATGGTCGAGTTCAAGCTCAACGGAGCGGGCGGCAACTGATTTTGACCTGAAGTTCTGAGAGAACCCTCCCATGTGATGCTCAATCACGCGGGAGGGTTTTCTGTTTTCACGGGCTATTGTCGTGACGGCTACTGCACATACGTACTCGCTCGTCCGTCATTTTGGTAAAGGTCGACGGAAGGAATCAACCGTCAGTCGGTAATCAAAATGGAGGGATGCAGTATGCATGGAGCCAACGATACGCTGTATTACCGGTACGGCGCGTATGAACTCAAGGCGCGGTACCAGGCCAATCTGATGCTCGGTCAATTGCTGGCCGTGAGTCTGGTCGGGCTGGGACTGGCAATATCGGGCCTCTGGCCGCGAGAGCAGACAGTTGTCGTTCCCTCTTTCAGGCACGTAGACTCAGTCAGGGTGGTGATGGATCTTCCTCCCACAATTATCAGAACCGTACCCTCGCCCGGAAGGCCGGCCCAACCGACAAATGACCGCATGATCATCCCAGAGCCGGTCAGTGATTCGCTCGCCGACAACGATCTTATCCGGACGCGGGATGAATTGCGAAGTATGGTTGGAACGGACACAGTAGTTGAACCGGGTGACTCCGGAGGTTTGTTCGATACCTCGGCCCCGGACCTCATCAACGACCCAACCGTCTTTATCGTTCGGGAGGTTGAGCCGGAGCAGATTGATTGTCCTTCGCCTGAGTATCCGCGCTTCGCCATCAATGCCCGCATGGAGGGGAAGGCGGCTGTGCAGGCGTTTGTTGATGTGAACGGTAATGTTCGCCGGGCACAGGTGGCCAGAACATCGGGGTGGGAACTTCTGGACAGCGCGGCGGTGCGATCGGCCTACAAGTGCACATACAAACCGGCTATCCAGAATGGCCGACCGATCGCAGTCTGGGTCACCTATATCGTTAGATTCAGGCTGGAAGACGCTAAATAGAGGTGTGTTGGCCAGGCGGTCGACGGGACTACCCGGAGTCGCCTGACTTTCGCTTTTGGGGCAGGCAGGGGCAGGCAGGGGCGGTCAGGTCGGGGCAGGCGTCTGGTAATCCATTGTAGAATTGCAGCTTAGGGGCATAACCTAATCCCATTTTGTCCACCGAAGAGGCCGAACAATCGGCAGATTTTTGGCCTCCCATCATTTTCCGCTTGACACCTGAACAAATGTGCAGTATTGTCTCTGTGTCGCCGATATTGAGAACAGAACGGAAAGGAGCGATACCGTGCAGAACCAAAATCTGGAATTCGCCATGGATGGCATGGACCGAGGGGGAATGGGTGGAGCCGGGGGGTATTTCGCCGGTCTGGATGGGACCAATCTGTTTGGGCCGCCGCCAGTCACCGACTGCGCCTACCAGAATGCCGCCACCTGTCCTGATTGCGGCGGGGGGATGATCCGACTGGGTGTCTGCTTCTCCTGTCCGGGGTGTGGATTCGAAAGCTGTAGTGTCTGATATACGAAAGGATGGGGCGATATGCGTGTAGGCGATTTGGAACAATACGGAATACCGAGCCGGGTGATTGAAAGCTGGCGCCAGAGGCAGGGAGAAACACTCCTGCCGGTGCAACAGCGGGCCATTCGCGCCGGTCTTCTGGGGCTGGCCGGGAGCAACGTTGAGCAGAACACCGCCATGATTATCGCGGCGCCGACCTCATCGGGGAAATCATTCTGCGCCGAGCTGGCGGCGATCAAGGCGCTGATCGAGCGGAAGAAGGTGGTTCTTTTGTTTCCGTTGAAATCACTGGCGGAAGAAAAATACCGTCTGCTGGCCGCCACCTTTGAACCGATGGGAATTACGTGTCTCATCGCGACCGGTGATCGAACGGAAAACGACGAGGCATTCTTCCGTGGTGATTACCAGCTGGCGATTTCCATTTACGAAAAGTTCGACCTCTTGTTGACCGCTCAACTGGACGCTCTGGCCACGATCGGTCTGGTGGTGATCGATGAACTCCAGATGCTCAGCGTTCCGGGTCGGGGGGCGGTGCTGGAGCGACTGCTCACCAAAATCAAGGCCTCGAATTACCGGCCATCGCTGGTTGGTCTGTCAGCGGTGCTGGCCGGTGATGGTCTGGCGCATCTCGGAGAATGGCTGGGTGCGACCATTGTCGAGGAATCGGCCCGCCCGGTTGATCTGCTGGTCGGGGTGGCGGCCGAGAAATCGATCCGGTTTCGTT
>JBGOTX010000176.1:0-4890 GCA_041476705.1 Candidatus Zixiibacteriota bacterium | reverse complement strand
GATGGGGGGGCCACAGGGCCCCCAAGGCGGTCGACACCTCGTCTTCCCCTTTTTCAGAATGGCACAAGGGCATGTGCCGCGCACGGAATAGGAGCCAAATCAATGTCCGGCGGCCGAATCGGGCGGGAAGGCCGCCACGGCCGCGGGCCAAGAGAGCTTGATTGTCGGAGTCCCTTGAAAATATCCCGTGTATGTAAACGGCGGGGGAGTTCCCGACGGCACTCGTTCACCGGGGATCACGTCGAAATTGCTGTTCAAATACATGGTGAAATACGGTTCAGGGTTAAAGCCCTCATTAATTGAGATATCCGTCTGCCAATTCAACGTTCCATCGAGACAGGGAGCGCTGGGGGGAAAGCAAGTGCCACAATCGCTGGAATAAATGCCGTCGGAGCTTCCTGCTCCCATTGCCATAGTGAAAGTGTGGTGCGCCGGATCGATACCGCCTATCGCAAGAAAGGTAGTGGCTCCGGTTGCGTTTTCCGGAACAGGCATTTCCCCGCCACCGGACCAGGTGCTCGTTATACAACAGCCGTCGGTTTCACAGCCGGTTGCGCTTCCGCTGGCGGCAAAACTTCCATAAGAGTCCAGAGCGTGATGGAAGGGAACACCCACGAGATTGACCGGCGCTTCGTGTATTACCTCGCGGTGGGCGTGAATATCGGCCCGAATATGAAGATTCATATCGACCAGTATGTTGGCGCCTCCCTCGTGGTGCTCATAGTGGAACGGGATTCGCCAGCTGGTCAGATTCACCACATTACTCTTGCGATAGACTAAGGGACTCAGCCCTCCGTAGTCCCCGCTCACCTCCACGGTAACCGGACCTTCCGACCCGCCGCCATCGCGTGGAAGATCGCAATGAATTTCAGTTGGGAGCCAGCTTGTTACAATGAGCGGGGTGCCGCCAACCATCACTCGTCCATCGGCTCCGGGATCAGACCCAAAAATCCCATTGATGTACAGTTGCTCGCCAAGCTCTTCTTGAACGCTCATAAATGAAATACTCGGAGCGAGAAGTCCGAAAGTCCCGGTGCCGTTGAAATACGTAAAGGTCGTTGTTGCGCCGTCCGTGCTGGGATGCACGGTCAGCCCCCGATTGGCCAGGTCGCCGTAAACATCGACGTACGAGAAGGGGCGCTGAGGGGGGCTCTCCTTGGGAGCCGCGACATTTGCTCCCATGAGACGGTCAAACATGAACTTGGCCACCAGCGATGCCGCATCGCTATATACTGGTTTGGTCCATCCGAAATAGACCGACGCCTTTTTGGCGATGATCGCATTTCTAAACGGTGCGGCGAAAGCGCCACCGCCGCCGCAAGCATCAATGAAGACCATGGCGTTCTGGCCGAAATCATGCCAGTACCACGTGACAAACTTCGGCGTTATCCCGTAGTGAAGCTCTCTGAGAGTATCCGTACCGATGATGTCGACAGTCTGACACATGAGACAAAGCCGGCGGGCCGTAAAATCAGCGGAGTAAGACGGAAGATTCGCCTGCGTGACTTCAGTCGATGTCCACAGGCCATAAGCGCTGTCGGTCATAGCCGTATTGAAATAACCCGCTCCACCGTGTCCATCGTAATAAAGGACTCCGTCCCCTCCCACCAACTTGAGCCCACCGACCGTTCCGGAGGTGGGCGTTGCGGTGAGATACCCGTTCGCAGTGAGCATAGTCCTGATGGTCGAGGTTGCGGGAGCAAAATGACTCCCCAGCGTTTCGATCAGACGCGCCTGGACAGAAAGGGGAAGTTCCTCTCCAGCCGCACGTGAACCAGCACTGCTCGATGAAGGTTTTTGCCTGGGGTTGACCGGAACGAAACTCTGGTCGGCTTGCGCGTCATCTCCCGGCGCCGGGGCTCCGGCGGCTGAAACGGCCGAGGGTCCGCGATTATTGACAAACATGAACAGCACACTATCCGTGAATAATGCCCAGACATTGGCAACCTCGCTATTCACAGCGGCAGTATCGAATTCAGGAAGTGTATTCATGTAGGCGGCCAGTTGGTCGTTGGCGGCGTTCAGGTTCCCCCAATCGAGCGTTTTCGCCTTTGCCGCCACCATATCTATCGCGGCCAGGCGAACCGCGGGATCCATCAGGTTGCCGTTGGAGCAAGGCGGCGGGGGGATGAAATGGATGTACATGTAATCGACGAGCGCGATCAGGTCGGATATATCGATAAACCCATCGGGATCGGCGTCGATGTTGGCCGCCGAATCACAGCACAGTGGAGTGAAGGAAACGTACATGAAATCGACCAGGCGGGTGAGATCAGCGATATCGACGTTCCCATCCGGGTCGCAGTCAACATTTCCCCGGACACTACAGCAGGTTTGTGCGACTCCTTGCGCAGGAAGGATGAGAGCCACGAATAAGGCAAACGAGATAAGCGCAAGTTTCACGCGATGGGTGCGCGCCATGGACAGACTAACAGATTGCATCGTTCGATTTCTCACATTCTCAATCACAGAAACGCATCTTCGACGGTCGAAATGACTCTTGCGGCGCCTTGTGCCGACGAAAGGGATTTTGAGATGAATATAGCGCAATCCCGCCAGATACCAAGGCAAAAAGGACACGTATAGTCCACCTATCGTAAGATCGATTAGGCCATGCCTTGGCCGATGGGCGGGCTTTCGCCCGGGAGCGGAATGGCTTATTATGAATATATGACGTCCCTTGAAGCCATTGTCGCCTCCATCAAGGCGACCTTCCCCGATGACCGCCTGACCCGGCAGAAATCCATCGCCACCTTTCACCCGGACTCAGCCGGCGAAGCCGCGCAACTCTTTCAACTAGCCAATCAGCACCGTCAACCGCTGTATATCACCGGCTTTGGCAACAATATCGATCCAATAGGCGAGCCGTTCACCCGAATGCTGACCGTTCGCACCGACCGCCTGAACGATTTGATAGATGTTCAGCAGGAGGATTTTTACGTCACGGTCGGCGCCGGATACCCGCTCAAAGAACTGAATCTCGATCTGGAGTCGCGCGGTCTGTTTTTGCCGTTGGCGGACTTGCCGTATGTCGGCTCCGTCGGGGGAGCGGTGGCTATCAACCTGAGCGGCCAGCTTGCCGGCCATGCCTTGCCGATGAAGCGGTATTTTATCAAGGCGGAGATCGTCACCCCGGAGGGGGAGATCGTTACGCCCGGCTCGGTCTGCTTCAAATCGGTATCGGGGTACGATGCCGTCAAACTGTTTGCGCCGTCGTGGGGACTTCTGGGATTGATCGTCAGTGTCACGCTGAGAGTTTTGCCGCTGTCGGCCAGGCACGAATACGCCGGGTTGAAAATGAACGCGATCGACCGGCAGAAATTCCTGTTGGGATTGGACGAAAGCAATCAGAGCACCGACGCAGTCTACTCGCGCAAGATCAAGGCGAAACTCGATCCAAACGGCATTTTGCCGATTGTGTGAAGCGGTTGTGTACGAGGGTCGGGTATATCGACGAGTGTCGTGGGCGGCAGACATCCTGTCTGCCCCTTGTTGAGACGGGCAGATGGGACATGTGCCGCATACGAAAGTCTTTGTAGGTCAGCCTCCTTGTGAGGCTGACTATTGTAGCCGGGAGTAAGACAATGTCAGGGTCACGAGGACCCTGACCTACGAAGAGCTTACAGGAACAGCCGGTGATTGAAGAACGTTAGGATACTACCATGACCAGAGCAAAAGAACATTCGACCGTGGCCGTACTGGGGGCAACCCCCAAAGAAGACCGCTACTCGTTCAAGGCCGTGAAAATGCTCCGCGAGCACGGACACCATCCGATTCCGGTGCATCCGGCCGGTCACGATGTGCTCGGCATACCGGGGGTGAAATCGCTAGCCGATATCACCAAACCGGTCGACACCCTGACCATGTATGTCGGGGCGCAAATCTCCGATGGCGAACTTGACCGGATTTTGGCGCTCAAACCGCGCCGGGTGATTTTTAATCCGGGTGCGGAGAACGACGGGCTGGCCGAGAAACTTCGCGCGGCCGGAATCGACGTGGTTATCGCCTGCACGCTGGTGATGTTGCAGACGGATCAGTTTTAGGCAAGAGGGGCTGATTTCCGCCACCCCGGTCACGATCAGGTTTTGTTACTCTCCGGGATGCGCCAGCTTGTTCACCTTGGCTTTGAGCGCGACAATGGTCACATCGACCAGATCCTCGACATCGAGGTGGGCGGTGTTAACCACCAGATCATACCACAGCGGGTCATCGATATCGGCCTTGAACAAACGGGAAATGAACTGGCGGCGCTCGTGGTCCGAGCGTTCGATTTGATCTTTGGCCTCCCTGATCGAGACGTTGCGATATTTCATCAGGTTTTCGATCCGATGCTCCAGGGGGCAGATGATCCGCATATGGAAACCATGTTCGGGGCCGAGAATGAAATTCCCTCCGCGCCCCATCAGCACCACTCCGCCAAGGCGGGACATCGACAACACGACCTGATACAGATGACGGAAATAGTCGGCGTGATCGACCATCTGGCCGGAGAATAAACCTTCGGCGAGCAAAGCCAGCTCACTGCGGTGACGGTCATCGAGCGATTCGACTATCCGCTTCACATACCCCGATGATGCGCAAATGGCGTCGATCGCATCCCGGTGCAGTCGCTGGTATCCGAGTCTCTGAGCCAGGCGCGAACCGAAATATGATCCGCGACTGCCGGTCTGCCGGCTGATCGTGACAATCGGCATCGATGGTCGCGCCGGCAACGGAGCCGTGTCGGTCGACAGTTTCTTTTCGGTCTCCCACTTGAGCAACTGACGATTAATGAGCGCTTCAATGGACGTCATGTTTTCCTCCCGCGCAAACGTACTCCCGTAAAATAGTATGAGCCCAAAAGTGGAGCAAGTAGAATTCGTTTTGCCGCCGGGAGCTGGCGCCGGCTAT
>JBGOTX010000175.1:0-4903 GCA_041476705.1 Candidatus Zixiibacteriota bacterium | reverse complement strand
GATTCATGCCCGTAATCTATGCACACAGCCCTGTTGAGCAACAAAAACGCCGCCGGGGAGACCGGCGGCACATCGGTACGGCAAATTCACATCCTCAGCCCGTCTCAGGGCTTCTTGACGCTTTTCAAGTCGTAATTGACTTCATACTCGATATGAACAGTATAAGGGACCTCTTTCCCTTCCCGGAGCTTGGAGCGGTCACTGTCTAGAGTCCACTTTTCCTGCTGGCTTACTGTGAACCCCTCCTTGATCGCGTGATACATGACCCCTTCATCGGCAATCCGGTCAACACCGCGACGGCGAAGTGAATCTTCAGGCATGGCGTCGAACGGAATAATCAACTTGCCGACATACGAAATCGCTATGCAATCGTACCCCTGACGGTTCTCGACTCCCTTGATGGCATAGGCGGTCGACACCTGCACCGAAGAGCTGTTGATCTTGACATCGTAACTCTGAGTCCAGGTATGGCCGAGTGTCACCGGCTCGGACGGGAAGACCGGGGTTCCCTGTCGAAAGTATTCCTTCCAATAGTCGGCTTTTGATCCGGCGGAGCTATTGGCGTACTCAAAATCCACAACCCGACCGCTGGGGGCGATGTACATGGAAATCTCGGGGGCGGACTCGCTGGTGTCAGTCACCGAGGAGTCCAGCTGATTTACCGAGTGGTGGTGCGACGTCATTTTCTGGGCGATTTCCCAGGTCGTATCATCGACCACCCGCCGGACCGTAAACTCAATATCAGTATTGACGGTATTGTACCGACTGCTGACCACTGAATCCCCTTCTTTGGATGCGACCGTTCCCTTCGCGACCTGCAGGTATTGGAACGACGATCCGGGAGTATATTTGAATTGGATCACATAGTTGTGAGTCGACTGGCCGCATCCCGCGGCGAATGAGAAGACCAGGCAGGTGATTCCTGCGAGTGTGAGGGTTCTGTTCACGTTTGCGCTCCTTGCTCGCCCTAATATATGCGCAACAAACCGGGAAGGTAGCCAAATCGCCCAACCATTCCTGGGCCACCCACCAGAACGCTGAGGGATCCGATCCGCCGCTGGTCACCCAGAGTAAGCGGGCCGCCGCCGGGCGTTTCAAGCATATCGGCCAATCCCGCCGAAACGATCACCTCGCTCTGCCCTTGCCGGAGTACGACCGCCGGACGCTCATGACGCGATCCCAGTACCAGCGCCGTGGCCAGAAGGGCCGCCGATGCGGCCACCGATATCATTGATCTCATCAGTGGGGTATACGAACGATGACCACCGAAAGTGTCGATTTTCTCCGGAACGGCGTGGTTCGAAGAAAGGACCGTGCGCGCAAGAACCCGGTCTCTTGATCGGTTCCAATAATCTTCCGGGGGTTGAACCGGCGGGGTGAAATCCGAGAGAAGACGTTGCACCTGCCGTTGTGAGGCAAGTTCCTCACGGCAGGACGAACAGCTTTCCAGATGGTCCTCGGCTGTGTGTTTGTCTTCGGCCGACAATTCCTGATCAAGATACTGATCAAGCCGGAGCCGAAACTCTAAGCAGGTCATCATTACTCCTTTCCGGCGAGCCGTTTCGCCAGAATCTTCTTCAACTTGGTACGGGCAATATGAAGGTTCGAGCGCACGGTAGCTTCGGGGCAGTCAAGCATCACCGCGATATCAGCTTTCGAGTACCCCTCCACGTCGTGCAGTACTGCCGTCAGTTTCTGGCGGGGAGGAAGAGTATCGAGAGCGCGCTGGATCTCCATCATCACGCGCTTGTCGATCCAGAGTTCCCCGGGGGTACGGACCCGTCGCGAAAGATCAAGTTGTACCGTAGCCGGCAGGGCGGTCAGGTCCTCGGTGGCCGTTGCCTGGCCTTTCCGTTTGCGCAACAGATCGATCGCATAGTTGGAAGCTACGCGGATCACAAACGACGTGAAATTGGTTACATGCTCAAATTCCTTTCGCTTTCGGTATATGCGTACAAATGTTTCTTGTACTACTTCGTCGGCGTCCAGATGATTCCCCAACGTCTGGTAGGCCAGGAAGTACACCTTCTTTTGAAAACGGGCCACCAGTTCGCCGAACGCAACGTCATCGCCTTGCGCGAAGCGCTCAACGAGGGTTGGGATTGCTTCGCTCATAAACCCGCCTTGCTAAACTAAAGACGGTTGGTCCGGACAATTCGTGAAAAGGGGAATTCTTATTGACCTTGGCATCGGGATAGCTTATGCTTGTCACCGGCAATTGTCAATGTCTTTTTAGGACAACGACTTAGAATGACTACTGGAGATCGATGAGCACCGAGCAGGTCTACGCCAACAGATACCGGTTTTTCGCCGTGGGGGCGGTTGGGACATTTATGGCGACGCTCGACGGCTCCATTCTCAATGTCGCTTTGCCTACCATCTCAAAGGAATTGAATTGCGACATCCACGTGGTCGCCTGGGTACTCCTGGCCTATTCGCTCACGCTTGTTTCTCTCATGTTGCCGTTCGGCGCGCTGACGCAGATAAAGGGGTACGGGTTTGCCTATAAGTTTGGTTTTATCGCTTTTATGCTGGGTTCACTGCTGTGTGCTCTGAGTCACTCCATAACTATGCTCGTTGTGGCGCGCATCATTCAGGCGACAGGCACCGCCATGTTTGCGGCCGTGGGACCGGGCATGGTGACCACCGTCTTTCCGAAAGAAGAGCGGGGGAAGGGGATTGGTCTGATGGTGATGATGGTTTCAGCCGGGTTTATGGTCGGCCCGCCGGTGGGCGGGCTTATCTTGAAGTACTGGCCCTGGCAATCTTTATTCCTTATAAATCTGCCGATCGGCTTGTTCGGATTATATATGGTCGCCCGGTATTTTCGTCTTCTCGACTGGCGGCCGAGCGAACGGACACTGCCGCTCCTGGGAGCTGCTTCGATTGCCGTCGCCCTCGTGTCGCTCGTCTTCGGCCTGAATCTGCTTCACGATCACCTGCTCTCTGACTGGCAGGTTTGGCTGGCGGCGTTGATATCCGTCGGGGCGTTTGCCCTATTCGTCTATGCCGAAAGCCGGTCTGAAAACGTCTTGATTGGTTTGACTATCTTCAAAAATAGACAATTTTCTGGAGCGATAGCCGCCCAGACAGCGCATTTTGTTGCTTCCTCCGGACCGTTCGTTCTCCTGCCGTTCTACCTGCAAAACGTACGTCACCTGGCGCCCAATCAAGTCGGCCTGTATCTTGTGATCGTCCCGATAGCCATGTTCACGTTCGCCCCACTGGCCGGACGGCTGTCGGACAAAATCGGTTTCAGGATTCTCACCATCATGGGCATGATCGGGTTGGCCGGAGGATTGTTTATGCTGTCGCTTCTCGATATAAATTCGACCGGAACATATGTCGTGGTATCGCTCGCGGTGGTGGGTTCCGGAGTGGGCCTGTTCAGTACGCCTAACTCCTCGGCCATGATGGGCGCGGTGCGCGAAGACCAGCGCGCGGTAACCTCGAGCATCCTCGCGACTAATCGCAATATCGGGATGTCGGTCGGGGTGGCGTTGGCGACCGGGCTGTTCTCGTACTTCCAGTCGAAGTATAGCTCTCTGGGGGATGAGCAGTCCATTTTCATGCAAAGTTACCGGCCCGTCATCTATGTCGGCATCGCCATTGCTCTGGTCGGACTCTTGTTGTGTCTCGTTCGTTCCGATACCTCCCGCAAAAGGGTTGACACTGCCGCGTAGGTAGTGTATCCTTGGCCTTCTTCAGGTCTGGGGCCATAGCTCAGCTGGGAGAGCGCTTGACTGGCAGTCAAGAGGTCGGGAGTTCGATCCTCCCTGGCTCCATTTGAATCACCGGACACTTTGGGGGCGCGACACGGACGGGCACTAACCGAAATCCCTATTTGGCTCAAATAACAACAAAGCGGCCGGTTGGTCTGACCAGCCGCTTTTTTGGTTGGACGATGATTCGATTCAGGAGCGGGGCAGGTCTTGTTCCTGCCGTTTCTGACACCTCTGGGCAATCGGGTAGTAGATCAGGAAAGCCAGCCCGCCGAATATGAACATGAGACCGATCGTGCCGCCGTCTTCCATGTCGTACGGCAGAATCTGACTGAGCAGGGCGGCCAGACCGATAGCCATCAGGACCATGCCCCATTTCAGGTTGTTCAGATTGTTGTCGAATCCGTGGGTTTTGGTCAACAGGGCCTGAACTTTTTCGTCGACCATTCCCTTTTCGATCAGCCGGTTACGGAAACGGGCCTCGCTGGCCGCTCTGATAATACCGACAATACCGCCGAATATCACCAGGAGCACGAGTACCGGTGCGAGTTCTGACATCATTGTTCCTCCTTTGCCAGTCTGTTACTTCTTTCTGTCAATTCGACCGCCCGGCCCCCCCGGAGGTTGCAGACAAACCCCGAAACTTTCGGCAACTGCTTACGTCTTATGGTTATATGAACCCGATTCAGGATCAGTCGATCATCTCGCTTGAACGAGTCCTCTCTGGTGATAAGGAGGCGTTTCGGGATCTGGTGAAAAGTCACCAGCGTCTGGTGGAGACGATCGTGAGCCGAATCATTGCCAACGATGAGGACCGCCGCGACCTCTGTCAGGAAATCTTTGTCAAAGTCTACGAACGGCTGGACCAATTTCAGCGCGATTCGAAACTCTCGACCTGGATTGCCCGGGTAGCGATAAACACCTGTCTGCATCATGTGGAAAAGAAGCGGGTGCCTCTGTACGAAGATCAGGTGCAGGATGAATCGACGGTTGATGATTGTGAGGGCGAAGTCTGCACCCCGCACAGTTTCACGGCGGACCGGCAGACCGCGATCAGATTGTCGGAGGAAATCGACCGCCTCCCTGTCGTGTGGGGGACCATTCTCACGCTGTATCATCTGCAGGAGATGACCTACGCCGAAATTGCGGGGATCATGAAACTGCCCGAAGGCACGGTCAAG
>JBGOTX010000174.1:0-4923 GCA_041476705.1 Candidatus Zixiibacteriota bacterium | reverse complement strand
AGATAGGACCCCTTCGTGGCAAATTCCGGCAGGTTCCGAGAATCGCGCGTGACAGTGAAGCCAAAAGACGATGCGGTGTGCCATTGTTCGTTGAATTCCAGAAGCGACCCGGGCAACGGACCCAGTGCTTTGGATGCATACGCAACGACTACGGTATCCCTGAGACCATCCGATGTCTTTGCCCGCCTGTGCCAGAAATAATCGTCTTGGTATGAGTTACTTCTCCTAAACAGCGTGTCAAAGTCATTGATGAGAGTTCGCTCGAGGCGGGCGGTCACCGAGGCGCGGAAATAATTGTCCGGCCAGCGGAGGCGTCGTCCCAACCGGAGCGATCCGCCCAGGCGCCGCTCATTGTATTCGTCGAGATACCGGCGGTTGACGCCAAAGGCGTCGGCGCCGAACAGGGTCGGGCGTCCGGCCAGCCACGGCTCAGTGAACGACAACGAAAGCGAATTGCGGCTCTTGCCGAACTCCACGTTGAAAGATAACGATTGCCCGTTCCCGCCGAGATTCGGAATCCCCACGCCGACATTTCCCACGAATTTGTCCTGGCTGTTATACCCGCCGCCGGCGTTAAGCTGGCCGGTCGGTTTTTCTTCCACTTTCACTTCCAAGTCAACATCGCCGTTAGGCAGGTCGATCGGAGACGGTTCGATCTTGGCGAAGTAGTTGAGGGCCATGATATCGCGATATGAGCGCATCAACAGCGACCGGTTGAACACTTGCCCCGGCCTGGTCGCCATTTCGCGTCTGATGACCCAATCCTTGGTGCGGTTGTTCCCCACGATATGAACCATATTGATATGCGAGGGGAGGCCCTCGGAAATGTCGTAATTGATGTCGAGAATCGAATCACTGCGTGTGGTTTTGGTGTCCTCGATCCGTACGTGCAGATGCCCGATATCCTGGTAGGCAGTATACAGGCCAAAGATCGACTCGTCGTACACGGCCGAGTTGAACACGGTCGTCGGTTTGAACTTGATTTGTTTGGCCAGCAGATCGGCCTTGAGAACCGAGTCTCCCTTGAACGTAACATTGCCGAAATAGTAGCGCGGCCCTTCGAACAAGTGCAGATAGATTTTCATCCGGTTGGCGACCGTATCGATCGTATTCGAATCGGAGATGACGTAGGCGTCGAGGTACCCCTTCTTATGATACTCTTCGGCGACTTTGCCCAGGTCCTCTTCATATTTGTCCTGCGCGAAGTCTGAACTTTTCAAAAAGCCGCGTTTGCGATTGCGCATCTTTGAAATCACCTGGGCGGCGGGCACCCGCGCGTTTCCGGTGACCAGTACCGAATCGACTTTGACCTTTTCGCGTTCGTTGATTTTGTAGGTCAGCGAGGCCTCCGTCGAGTCGGCGCCGTACGCGAGGGTCGGGGTTACCGTTGTGCGGAAGTACCCCTTGTCGGCGTACATTTTTCGGATGACTTCCTGCTTGTCGAACACCAAATAGGGCGAAATGAATCCGCCCACGCCCAGCCCAAGCTTTTCTTTCAGTTCTTTGGACTTGATCTTCTTATTGCCCGAAAAATCCAGGGTACTCAGTTTGGGGACTTCCTTGACGGTGATAATAACTTTGACGCCGCCGGTGACCGGTTCGGAGTCGATCGTCACGTCGGAGAACATTCCCAACCCGTATAATCGTTTGATTGTCTGGGAGACCATCTGGGCGGTTAGAATGGCTCCTTTGTCGAAAGAAGCTACCCCCAGAATAAGCGAAGAGGTGGCGACCCGATTGCCCACCAACTGGATATCGACAACGCGATAACTCTCCTGCGATCGGACTGTGGCGCCGACCAATAGAAGAATACTGAACAAGAGAGCGATCCGTGCTCTGTGCCTCATTCGGTGTGACGCACCCTCGTCAGCCCTTGGGGGCGACAATGCGTGTGATTTTCAGATCGGTAAACGGTTGGCGGTGTCCGAGCGTCTTGCGGGCCTTGGTACGGCGTTTGTATCGGAAAGCGCGGACTTTTTCGCCCAGACCGTGGGACACTACCTCGGCTTCGACTCTGGCGCCGGTTACGTAGGGGGTACCGATGACGGCGGCCGTGGCGGTCTTGATCATAAGAACCTGATCGATCGTCAGTTTGCCTCCGGCATCAACGGCGCGTTTGTCAACGCGGATCGTGGCGCCCTCCTGGGCTACGACCTGGCGACCGCCTATTTGTACGACTGCATGCATTTCCAATCCTCCGTCTATCAAACAACCAATTATTTTTTACGGGGCCAAACCACATAAGGTACACGTTTGCGACCTCAAGTCAAGGTTATTGTCACCCGATTGCGACCGATCCCGTCCCGTCAATCGTGCCTTAAACCCTTGAGCGACAAGTCGGTTCCAATTGAACACGGGCCCGAAAATCGAAAGGGCACGTTAACGTGATTGCCGATTGAACCGGAACCGCTATATTCGGCGTTACAGGTTTAGTCGATATGGCCATGGAAACAACATCACAGGAGAAAGCCGCCTTTGAACTGGTGGCCGGTTTTGAGCCGCGCGGCGACCAGCCACAAGCCATTGCCGAGTTGTGCGCCGGATTGGATGCGGGACGCAAACATCAAGTGCTGTTGGGAGTAACGGGCTCCGGAAAGACGTTCACGATCGCCAATGTGATTGCCCGCTACGGTCGGCCGACCCTGGTTATCTCCCACAACAAGACGCTGGCCGCCCAGTTGTACGGAGAACTCAAAGCTTTCTTCCCACGCAACGCAGTGGAGTTTTTCATCAGCTATTACGACTACTACCAGCCCGAGGCGTACCTTCCGACCACTGACACGTTTATCGAAAAAGACACCTCGATGAACGAGGACATCGACCGGCTCCGACTTCGGGCGACCGCCTCGCTGTTGGAACGGCAGGATGTTATCATCGTGGCCTCGGTATCATGTATCTACGGCATCGGTTCGCCCTCCGAATACAAACGTCAGATGCTTTTCCTTGAGGTTGGCGTCCCGATGGACCGCGATGAGATGATTCGCAATCTGATCGGTATCCATTATAACCGCAACGAAGTGAGTTTCACGCGCGGGAATTTTCGAGTGCGCGGCGACACGCTTGAGCTCATTCCGGCCTACCACGAAACCGCGCTGAGATTCGAATTTTTTGGAGATGTCGTCGAACGAATTTCCGAAATCGATCCGCTGACCGGTGAGATTCTCTCTGAACGGCAAAAAGTCGCGGTCTATCCGGCCAAGCATTTCGTTACTTCCAAGCCCACTTTAGATACGGCCATTGCCCAGATCGAAGCCGAATTGAAGGCGCGCCTCGAAATCTTTCGTCAGCTCGACAAGCTTCTTGAAGCCCAGCGACTGGAATCACGAACAAAGTACGATCTGGAAATGCTCAAGGAAGTCGGATATTGTAGCGGGGTCGAAAATTATTCACGGTACCTGACGCATCGCGAAGCGGGGGAGAGGCCCAAGACGTTGATCGATTTTTTTCCCTCCGATTTTCTGGTGGTGATCGATGAATCGCATCAGAGCATACCGCAGGTGAGAGGGATGTTTGCGGGGGACCGTAGCCGCAAAGAGGTTCTGGTCGAGCACGGGTTCCGCCTCCCTTCGGCCCTCGATAACCGACCGCTGTTCTTTGATGAATTCGAATCGCTCCTGCCGCCAACTATCTATGTGTCTGCCACCCCCGCCGACTTCGAACTGCAGAAAGCCGAAGGCGTGGTGGTGGAGCAGGTGATTCGTCCGACCGGACTGTTGGATCCGTTCATTACGATCAAACCGCTCCGGACGCAAGTCGATGACCTTTTGGAGCAGGTGAGAGCGCGCGCGGCTCGCGGGGAGCGGGTACTGGTGACCACATTGACCAAAAGAATGTCCGAAGACCTGACCGACTATCTGGCTAAAGTCGGCGTAAGGGTGAGATATCTGCACAGCGAGATCGACGCGATCGAGCGGACCGAAATCATCCGTGACCTGCGCCTGCACGAATTCGACGTTTTAGTCGGGATCAATTTGCTTCGTGAAGGTCTGGATTTGCCCGAAGTGTCGCTGGTGGCAATCATGGATGCCGACAAAGAAGGGTTCTTGAGGTCGGAGCGGTCGCTGATTCAGACCGCGGGTCGCGCCGCCCGCAACAAAAACGGCGAAGTGATATTTTACGCCGACAAAGTCACCGATTCCATGCGCAAAGCGATCGACGAGACCAACCGCCGCCGGATCAAACAACTCGCCTATAACACCGCCCATGGGATCAATCCCGAAACCATATTCAAGACGCGCGATGAGATTCTGCGTTCAACCCGGTTCGCCGACAGCCGGACGGTCGAGGAAACCGGCTTCGAAAAGCCCGAACATTTTAACCTGATGTCGCGCGAGGATCAGGTTGAATTCATGCTGAAAGCGATGAAAACGGCGGCCGAAAATCTCGAATTTGAAACGGCCATAACGTTGCGAGAAGAGATTACGCGGCTCAAAGACGAAATGAAACGCAGTAAACAAAAGGCCCGCCGATAACGTCATCAAGAGTGTCCGCAGATATGAAGAAATTAGTACTGATACTCGTTGTGTTGACCGTTGGGTACGGGTGCAAGGAAAAGTTCGTGCCGTTTGTCGTGGATAAGGATGAGATTCAGCGTTACCTGGATTCCACCGAAGTCGGCCGGGACTTGTTCCGTTGGGACAGCTTGATCATACCCATGAACTACACGTTTCCGTTAGGCGCGGCAACCTGGCGCGACACGGTGCTCAGTCATAAGCGCTTAACCGGGATCAGCGTCGCCAGCGAGCCGACCGATTTCGGCAATCCCATAGGCCTCAAGCGGACGGCCGAGGTCGGCGTAACTGATATGTTCACGGTTCGCACCAGACGCATTTATAACACAGACACGAATTACATCGACGCCGACCGGATTGTAGTTCGCCAGGCGAAGTTTATCAAGCTGGGGAGCGATTTGGAGCCGTACGT
>JBGOTX010000173.1:0-4949 GCA_041476705.1 Candidatus Zixiibacteriota bacterium | reverse complement strand
TTGATACCGGTGCCGCCGATATCGATTCCGAGACACCATCGGTCTGAGTGAAGCTTTGGGTCGGACATTATGGCTCCAAAAGTGCAAAAAAAAACGGCCACCGGCAAGGTGGCCGTCGAAAGGAAGTGACCGTCGATCACCCTTTTTCCATCATCTGCCAAACCCGCCCTTCGAGCATCAACAGTTGTCCCTTGCTCTCGGTCAGCTTGACCATGCCGGCCAGTTCATTGGCGGTAGCGACTTCTTCGACCTGTTCGGATACTTTCCAGTCGATAAAATCGCGGGTGGCGTGGTCCCCTTCCTTCATCGCCATGTCGACCAGCTCGTGCACCATCTTGGTCGTCTTGATTTCCAATTGAACAAAGAACTCCACCGCCTCCCTGGCATTCTTCCAGTTCGTTTTCGGTTTGTCCAGTTCGGTCAGGACCACCTCGGCCCCCTGGTCCAGCAGATACTTGGAAATTTTCTCGGCGTGCCCCCGCTCTTCACCCGCCTGCTTGTAAAAGAACTTGGCAAACACTTTGAGTCCCTCGGATTCGAACCAATACCCCACGGCCAGGTACGACCAGGCGTTGTGGTGTTCGTGAATGACCTGCTTGTTCAAGCGCGCGGCCATTTTCGGTGATATCATCATATTCATTCTCCTTCAAATATGTGTTAACTCTTAGCTTTTCAAACCCGGAAGGTCGTTATCGGTTCCATAAATCCGACCCGCGCAGGCGAAAAGCAAGCGGATAATGGACAAATCGCGAAAGAATAAATGAAATTCATTTTCAATAAGCTTTGGCGCGGCTCGTCACGAGCATAATCGGGCAAAAAAAAGCGCGGGGGAGACCCCGCGCTTTGCCTGCCGATCTCTCGGGTCAGTTCTTTTCGTTCAGAAGCTTCTCTACCTCGTCGACCAGCTCCGAGAATATCTTAATTGTCCGGTTCACCGGGTCCGGCGTGTTCATATCCACCCCGGCGTCCTTGAGGACTTCGACCGCATATTTCGACGAACCGGTGGATAGAAATTTCTGATAGATCGGCAGGTATTTTTTGCCGTCCTCGAGAATTCTCTGCGACATCGCCTGGGCCGCCGCATAACAGGTGGCGTATTGGTAGACATAATATTGGCGGTAGAAATGGCTGATCCGCATCCCGCCCAGGTCGTTGATCGAGTCGATGACCAAATCCGGCCCCCAGTATTTCTGGTAGATGCCGCGATACGTCTTGCGGAAAAAGTCCACCGAAAGGGCCTGGCCCTGCTCCACCCGATCGTGAATCGCCAGCTCGAATTCGGAGAACATCACCTGCGTGTAAAACGTCCCCATAATCTGCTCTATATACTTGATCAGGAGGTTGAGCCGCTCCTTGGGGTCTTTAGTGGTGGCCAGCAGGTATTTCATCAGGACCGCTTCATTACAGGTCGAGGCAACTTCGGCGGTGAACAACGGGTGGTTGGAGTTGATATACGCCTCGTTTCGATTGGTATAGTAGGCGTGCATGGCGTGTCCCATTTCGTGCGCCAGCGTAAATACGTGGTCGACCGTTTCGTTGAAGTTCATCAGGATATACGGATGCGATGAATAAGTTCCCCAGTTGTACGCTCCCGACCCTTTGCCCTGCGTTTCGTACACATCGACCCACCCGGAACTGAGTCCCTTTTCAAAGTTGGCGAGATAGTCCTTGCCCATCGGGGCCAGTCCCTTGAGCACCACCTGCTTAGCCTCATCGTAGGTGTACTGTTTGGTCGAGCCGGACAGCAGATTTGCCCACAAATCGTAAGTGTACAGCGTGTCGACTCCGAGGATGCGCTTGCGAATCGACGCCCACTTGTGCATCGGGGCCAGATTGGCGTTGACCGCATTAATCAGGTTGTGAAAAACGCTGGTTGGAACATTGCTCCCATCGAGCGAGTAATCCAGACAGGTCGGATATTTCCGGGTCTTGGCCAGAAAGTAATCTTTCTTGACCGATGATGACAGCGCCGCGCCCATGCCGTTGATATATTTCAGATAGGTCCGGTTGTACTCCTGATTGGCCCCCCGACGAACGTCCCGGTTGGGCGATTCGACCAGTTGCTGATATCGCCCGCGCGTCAGGGCCACGTCCTGACCACTGTCGTTTTTGACCGTACCGAACGAAATATCGGCGTCGTCGATCATGCTGAAAATCTTCGAAGGCGCCCCCAGGACCGGCGCGGCGGAGGCCAGCAAGTTTTCTTCGGCGTCGGAAAGAATATGGGCCCGCGAGCGCACCAAATTATCAAGATAGTGCCCATAAACGGCGAGCACAGGCGTGGCTTTGACCATGCCCGCGATCTGCTCCGACGAAAGCGTCAATAGTTCCGGCTCGATATACGAAATGGTGGCCCCCACTTTGGAATTCAGCGCGCCGATCCGATCGGACATCTCCTGGTATTTGCTCTCCCGGTTGTCTTCATCAAGTTTCAGATTGGCGTACACATACAGGTTGTCGGAGATCAAACCGATCGAATCGTTCAACTGCAGGCACGCCAGGAGGTCGGCGGCATGACCCAGCTTTCCCTTGAATTGGCCGAGCCGCTCATAATTAGCGGCCAGAAAATCATATGATTTCTGCCACTCGGCTTCGGACGAAAACATGTCTTCGAGACGCCACCTGTCTTTGACATCGATACCGGACCGTTGCGGAACGTCCGCGGCCGGCAAAGCCGACACCAGTACACTCACGGCCAAGAGACAGAGCCCGGCAATCCCCATCGTCTGTCGATACCCTGATCGCATCATACCTTGATTCTCCAGTTTGCTAAGATGTTTAGGGCGAGAAATTTCACTTCTCCATCATCCGTCGATTGTCTAATATACGGTGAAGGTCAGCCCAATGTTTAGTAAAATGAGGCGTGAGTATGTTCCTCTGGCGCACCACCGTTAAACTTCATGATACCGATGCCGCCGGCCTGCTGTTCTACGGGCATCAGTTCAAGATCGCGCACGACTGTTATGAAGCTATGCTGGAATCGATCGGTTTCCCCATGGCCTGGGTGATCCGCGATGCCGATTACTATCTGCCGATCGTTCACGCCGAGGCCGACTACAAAAAGTCGCTCTCTGTCGGAGACCCGCTCGAAATTCACCTCAAGCTCGAACAGGCCAACACCAGTTCGTACATTCTTGTTCAAGATATCAAAGGCGCCGATGGTTTAACCGTTGGGACCGTCAAAACGGTCCATGTGGTCGTCGACAAGAAATCCGGCAAGAAGATTCCCATCCCCGACAACCTGCGCGCCGCTCTTCTGAAGCTCTGAGTCCGGTCGCGCGTTCTACGGTTTGAGCAATTCGGCCGCTCGCTCGGCAAACCAGCGACGGTCCGGTTTCATAGTGTCGGCGGGGGCGTCTTTCGGCCAGGGGAAGAACTCATCCGGAATCTTGAACCGGGGGAGGAACCGCTCCAGAAAAATGACGAACCGTGTTTCGTCGAACGGCATATCTTCCGCCATGCGCACAAACGCGGCCGGCCTGAAGCCGAATTCATCATCGGCGACCGGAACCACGATCACATCCACCACGTCGGGCAGACGGCAGAGCGCGGCTTCGATTTCCTCGGGATGTATATTCTCGCCCCCCGACACAAACATGTTGTCCTTTCGCCCTCGCACGGTGAGGTATCCGTCGCGGTCGAGGCGGCCGATATCCCCCGTGGCGAACCATCCCTCCGGATCGACAGGCGACACGACCCGGCCGTCTTCGAAATATCCCAGCAATCGAGTCCGTCCCCGGACCAGAATCTCGTCATCCGTCGCGATACGCAATTCTCGATAGGGGAGAGCGCGCCCCGACGTGAACAGTTTCTCGGCCGGGTCGCCTGCGCCGGTCGTACACACTTGAGAACCCATTTCGGTAAGGCCGTAGCTGGTGTGGATGGGAAACCCGGCTTCCAGCGCCCGGTCAATCAATCCGGCCGGAGTACTGCTTCCGCCCAGCAGAATCGACGACAGCGCATGACGAACGAACAGCAGGTTTTTTTCGGTTTCAAGGAGCCGATACAGCTGGGTCGATACCAGCGACAGGTGAGAAACATCGAGACGTTCAATCGACTCCACCAGATCATACCCTGCTTCCGGGATCGCCGCCGCGCCGCCGTGCGCCAGCGCGCGAAAGAGAATGGCCGTACCCCCGACATGATAGAACGGCAGAGTGACCAGCCAGCGATTGTTCAGTCCGAACGGAATATTATCGTGAGAGCCGAGCGCATTATAAATGTGATTTCCGATCGACAGCACCACCGCTTTGGGTTGACCGGTCGAGCCGGAGGTGAACATGATCGTGGCGGGCTGATCGATCACCCATTCTGTTGAAAGCGGATGAGCCGTCATATTGTCATAAGCTTCCAGTTCCACGGCGTCAACGTCGATTCTTCGCGCCCCCAGCCGGGCGATCAGCACCTCCTGCGACTGCACCGGCAGGCGGGCGCTGATCGGACAGGCAATTGCCCCGGCCTCGATAATACCGAGGATCAAGAGTGCATACTCAACCGAGTTCTGGCCGGTCAGCGCGATCCGACCCCCCGTCTGAACACCCTCGGCCCGAAAACTTCCGGCTATTCGGGCCACCAGATTTCCAACCTCGGTCCAGGTCAGGGTCGCGTGCGGAGCCACTATTGCCGGTTGAGCCGCATACCGCTGAACCGCCACCGCGAGCGGTGACGCCAAGCTACTCAAGCGACACCTCCTCGATCTGCGCCCGGTTAATCATGTATCCGTCGGCGTACAGGCGTGGGATGTTGATTGTGTGTTTCTCGACGGGAAGTGATGGCGTGATCAGATCAGCGGCCAGCAGACGGGCAGTGTCAAGACCAACCGGAATTTCGAGATTCGACGCCGACGCCACGTGGGCGAGGACGGCCAGCCCCAGCGAGGATTCAATCGACGAGCTGATCACCGGCGTTTTGCCGGATTCACGACAGATTAGGATGATCTCCAGAGTTCG
>JBGOTX010000172.1:0-5007 GCA_041476705.1 Candidatus Zixiibacteriota bacterium | reverse complement strand
CTCCAGGCTAAAGTGCTCGCGCTGGCTTCCGATGTTAACGCGTTGACCCGTCGAGCCACCTTCGAAACGGCCTCGGTGACGGTGTCGGATGACACCATCCTCAATGCCACTGCGTCCGGCGGGGGAGTAGCCGGATCGTATGATCTGCAGGTGTTATCGCTTGCGCGCAACCACCAGATCGCGAGTCAGGGATTCTCAAGTCAATCCCTGGCCCAGTTAGGCGCCGGTACCATCACTATCGCCGTGGGAAACGGCTCTGCAAAGACAATCACCGTTGACTCAGGCAATAACTCGCTCGCCGGGATCAAGAAAGCCATTAACGACGCCCAGATAGGCGTGACGGCCTCCATTATCAACGACGGTTCTTCTTCTGCCCCATATCGATTGGTGCTTACGGCCGACAAGCCGGGGGCCGCTAAATCGATCAACGTCAGCGCCAGCTTGACCGGCGGGCAAACGCTGAACTATTCGACCGCCGTATTTGACACTCCGGAGTGGATCGCAAAAAATTCGAGTTCGACCTCCCAGATATCACTCGGCCCGACTGCCTCATATACCGGCACCACCAACAAAATATACAGTTTTACCGTGGCCGGGACCGGGACCAAAACCGTGGGAACCGATGTGGTCACCCTTAATTGGACCGACGGCACCAATTCCGGTTCGGTGGTGGTGACCCAGGCCGACAGCGAAGTCGATCTGGCTGTTCCCGGCGCTCAGGGGCTCAAGCTCAACTTCTCAGCGGGTAAACTGGTGGGGGGAGACACGTTCAAGGTGCAGACGTTCGCACCCCTGTTGCAGGCCGCCTCGGACGCCAAAGTCACGGTCGGCAGTACCGGCGGGAGCGGTTCACCGATCATCATCACCTCCGCCACAAACGACCTCACCGATATCATTCCCGGCCTCAAGCTGTCGTTGAAGAAGGAGACCTTGCCGGGTTCACCGGTGACGGTCACGACCGACGTTGATGTCAGCGCCATTAAAGATAAGATTTCGGCCTTTATCAAAAGCTACAATGACGTCAATGACTACATCGATAAGCAGAATCGGTACGACAAGGACACCACCGAAACGGGCGTCCTCTTCGGCGACGGTTCTATCCAGCGGCTCCAGAGCTCGGTAGCTCAGGCCGCATCGTCGACGGTGTCAGGACTGACCGGCAAATACAATCAGCTGGCGGCAGTTGGTGTAAGGATCGGTCTCGACGGACGCCTGTCATTGCGTGAACCCACCAAGCTCGAAGATGCACTGCGAACTAATCAGGACGCCGTCGTGGACTTGTTTACCAACGCCGGCACGACCACCTCGGACAAGATCGAATTTGTCTCCTTGACGGACAAGACCAAAGTAGGTAAAGATTATGCGGTAGATATCATCGCCGCCGCGACACAAGGGCAATTCCAGGGGGCCAACATTACCGATCCGGCGTCCGCGCCGCTCATTTTGACCTCGACCAACAATCGAATCAAACTCAGCGTAAACGGTACCGAATCGGAAGAGATAGTGCTGGAAGCCAAAACGTACGGGTCGAACGCTGAATTGATGGGCGAACTGCAAGCCAAGATCGACGCCGACTCCAAAATTGGCGGACTGGGACTCTCGGTCAGCTGGATGTCGAACACCGACACCAGCGGCCATCTCGTCCTCCAAAGTTCGACCTACGGAGCCGCGTCGAAGGTCAATATCGTAACCAGTATTCCCAACACTGCGTTCAGTGTTCTCGGCCTGAGACAAGGTCAGAGCACAGTCGGCCGGGATGTTCAGGGGAAAATCAACGGCGAAGCGGCCGAAGGAATCGGCCAATTTTTGACCGGTAAGAGCGGGAACAAGACCACCGACGGGCTAAAACTCAAAATCACCTATACCTCGTCGCAGGCGAATTCGGGCGTTGAGGGAAGCGTGTCGATTACCAAAGGGGTTGCCTCTCGATTGTCCGAAACGCTCGATTCGATTACCCAGGCGGGGAGCGGGCTTCTCGACAGCCGTATTTCCAGTTTTCAGAAGCAAGTGGACAGCATCAAGGCCCGCATTACGGATTTCGACGCTTTTCTGGCGATTCGCCGCGAGGACCTCACCCGTCGCTACGCGGCTTTAGAGCAAACGCTGAGTCAACTGAACGCCTCAAGCACGGCCCTCACCAACTCACTAAGTGGACTGTCGTTCAATGCCATTAACAACAGCGGCAAAACGAGCGGATAAGGGAATGGATACCCAATGAGCAACCAGGCAGGCGCATACAAGACGGTCGACACGCTCGGCAAGCCACAGATTGATCTGATTTTGCAAGTATACGACGGCGTGATCGCGGAGCTGATATCCGCCCGCGCGCTGTACGAGCAACAGCAGTATACCAAAGGGTACGACCATCTCGAACGAGCGGAACGATTCGTCACGCATTTGTACACGACCCTTGATTCCGACGCGGGCGGCGAGATCGCCCAGAATCTGGGGAAGCTGTATGCGTGGGTGATCGGCAAACTGCACGAAGTACAGGCCACAAAAGAGCGGGCACGGTTTGACGAGTGTCTCAAGATCATGGAGAATCTTCGGGCCGGATGGGTAGCGATCAAGGCCGGTCTGGCCCAATCAGCACCGTCGACCGGTGCGGCCGCGACAACCGGCCAGCTCCAGGTGGTAGGGTAAGAAATGGCAACCGATTCATTGCATCTCAAGCCGTTCGACTCCCAACTCCAGGCGTTGTTGCAGGAAGAGTATTCGTTCTACCAATCCCTGTATATCCTTCTGGATAAACAGCGGGACTATATCAAATATGAAAAAGACGACCACTTGCTTGATCTCTATGCCGAAATCGAGCGGTGCCAGCGTCGTATCAAAGAATCCGAAGACAAGATCACCGCGATGCGCACCCATGACGCGGCCCGATTCGCCGCCTCGGTGTCGAATCCGGAGATCAAAAAACTGGTCAACAGCATCACCACGCTGGTGAAGAAAAATATCGAGGTCATAGGCGAAAACGGCGCGTACGTGCGTTCACGCCAGGAACGGATCAAGGGTGAATTGGAAGACCTTCGCACGAGCGCCAAGATTTTGCAGTATCTCGGGACGGCCGACACATCGCCGCAGTTTGTCGATGGCAAGAGCTGACGATACTGACTGCCGCGAGTTTTCGCCGGACCGTAAAGAAATAGTCGAACACCGACGATAGGATTGGTAGGTGAGAGATGGAAATGGGACCTCCGAACAGAACCGGGGCGGTATCGCCCCAGGCGGCCAAGCCGCCCGACAAGACAACGACGCGGCAACGCGTGGCGGAACTGGCCGACCGGGCCCTGGCCGGAGAAAAGGCCGGCGACACCAATGAACGAGTGGGGACGGCGTTGCACGCGGAAAAGATCGATGAGATTCGTCGAAAGATCGACGAGGGGTATTACGACCGGGCAGACGTGAAAAAGATGATTGCCGATCGCCTCGGCGCCGGTCTGGGCGCAAAATGAATTGAACGGACAGGGAGAGCCGATGAACACCGCTACTATCGACAATAAGGCGCGTCAGGTAATTTCGAACATTCGCAATCTGCCGACGCCGCCTATTGTATTCCACCAGATTCAGAAGACCATCAAGGATCCCAAAGTCAACGCCGCCCAGATTGCGTCGATTCTGGCCGAGGACCCGGCGATGTCGGTCAAGGTGCTCAAGCTAACCAACTCGGCGTATTACGGTCTGGCCCGAGAAATCGATTCGGTCCGACAGGCGGTGGTCATTGTCGGTATGGAAGCGATCAAGAATCTTGTGCTGTCCGCTTCGGTGCTCGATATGTTCAAAGGGCAGAATAACGATCAGGAGTTTCAGGAAAAATTCTGGCGGCATTCGCTGGCGGTCGCCGTTTGCAGTCGTATCCTGGCCCGACATCTCAGATCAAGAGGGGTGGCCGATCCCGACGCCGCCTTCTCCTGCGGACTACTTCACGACATCGGCAAAATCATCATCCAGTGCTATCTCCCTGACGAGTTCAAGCGGGTGAGTGAGGAGCGGGCGAAAGACAAGTCGTCGCCCACCTATGAAGTCGAAGAGCGGGCCCTGGGGTATAACCACACGCAGATCGGCGCCCTGCTGGCCTCGCAGTGGAAACTTCCGCACACGCTGGCTGATGCGATCACGTATCATCACCACCCCCAATTGTCCGAAAACCAGGAAGTGATGCCGTATATCATTCATATTGCCAACTACGCCGCCAAGAAGGCCTTCTATGACCAGAGTGACGCGCATCTCGTGGGTGCGCTTGAGCCGCACATTCTTGAATACATGAAACTGGCTGTGTCCGACCTTGACAAATACGGCGAACAGTTGCGCGAGGAATATCTCAAGGCCGAGACGTTCATGAAAATGGCGGGATTGAGTTAATCACCGCAGACGACATCGCGATATTGACAGCCCACCGCAAAAAGGTGGGCTTTTTTGTTGGCCGTTGTTCAGGCCTCGACAAGCTCGGCCTGACTTGGTCGAGAGCGAAACGGCACATGGGTGTGGCGAGATGGCTCTGTTTCACATCGCCGATTCATTGTGTCTTCGCCTAAGCCGAATTGGGTTCGTTTCATTAAAATAGGGGTCCCACAATTTTGGACTCCTTCTCCGGTTGAGACATAATTGTCCATACATAGGGGGCGGGGTCGGAAACAGCGGGGAGTTGGTGGGAAAAGTGGGGAATTCTATGAGCAAGGCCGCGGTTGATGGGGAAAACCTGCTCGTCGAAGGGGCCCTAGTCAAAAGCTCTTTGTTTTTCAATTGCTGTGAGGACGTGCTTCATTTCGTCACAAATCTCAGAGGGCAGAAGTTCGCGCGACAAGAGAGCTATGCTTATGCCTGTGCCGAACTGAATCTGGGTCCATTTCGAGACCGCATGCATTAGTGATTTACCCGAAACAACGTCTATCAAGCCTCGATCCTCGCTGCGCTTCGATTTGAGAAATTGTCGGGCGCGCCTATGAGCCACGCCCGCGGAAAGTTTACGGTCCCGTCGATGAATTTCATCACAGATAGCATCCACGG
>JBGOTX010000171.1:0-5029 GCA_041476705.1 Candidatus Zixiibacteriota bacterium | reverse complement strand
GCCCGGACAAAAGCGGTGACATGCTCTTCCTTGTCCATCTGGCACAGGTTTACGATCGGTTTCCCGCGGGCAAGTTTTCCGCCGACCGGGATTTCATGCACCTTGACCCAGTAACAACGGCCGCGATTGGAGAAGAACATCATGTAGTCGTGCGTGGAGGCGACAAACAAATGCTCGGCGAAATCTTCCTCTTTGGTCTCGATGCCGATCACCCCCTTGCCGCCGCGTTGCTGGCGACGGTACTGCGAGACCGACAGCCGCTTGACGTATCCGAGGTGCGAGATGGTGATAACCATTTCTTCCTCGGCGATCAGGTCTTCGACCGTCAGTTCCTCGGCCGCATCCTGGATTTCGGTCCTCCGGTCATCGCCGTACTTGGCGGCCAGTTCGCTGGTTTCGTCCTTGATAATCTGCATGCGCAGGGGGCGCGAGGCGAGGATCGATTTGTATTCTTCGATTTTGCGGATCAATTCGGCGTATTCATCTTCGATCTTCTGCCGTTCCAGACCGGTCAGCCGTTGCAGGCGCATTTCCAGAATGGCGGTGGCCTGACGTTCGGAGAGCTGGAACGTGGTCATCAGCCCTTCGCGGGCCGAGGGGGTGTCCTTGGATTTCTTGATCAGCGCGATCACGGCATCGATATTGTCGAGCGCAATTTTGTACCCTTCGAGAATATGCGCCCGTTCTTCGGCTTTGCGCAGTTCAAACTGGGTGCGTCGGACCACGACCTCGTGACGGTGCTCGATAAAGACGTCGATCAATTGCTTGAGCGTCATCAATCGCGGCACGCCCTTGTCAAGACCGAGCATGATGACCGAAAAGGTCGTCTGCATGGTGGTGTGAGCATACAATTGGTTCAGCACGATATCCGTCTGCGCGTCGCGCCTCAGCTCTACCACGATACGCATGCCGTCGCGGTCGGATTCATCGCGAAGGTCGGTGATTCCTTCGATCCGTTTGTCGCGCACCAGATCGGCGATTTTTTCGATCAGGTTGGCCTTGTTCACCTGGAACGGGAGTTCGGTGACGATAATCGCCTCTTTCCCGTTGCGCATATGCTCAACCACCACCTTGGCGCGAACCGGGATATGTCCCCGGCCGCTGGTATAGGCCTGCCTGATACCGGCGCGACCGTTGATAATGCCGCCGGTCGGAAAATCCGGACCCGGCACCAGTTCAATCAAATCCTCGTTGGTGCACTCGGCGTCATCGATCACTCTCAGGATGGCGGCGGTAATCTCGCGAAGATTGTGCGGCGGAATGCTGGTGGCCATGCCGACCGCGATTCCGCTTGTGCCGTTGCAGATCAGATTCGGGAATTTGCCGGGCAGTACTCTCGGTTCGCTCAGCGTACCGTCGTAGTTGGGCATGAAACCGACTGTTTCTTTCTCCAGATCAGCCAGCACTTCCATCGCCATCGGACTCAGGCGCGCCTCGGTGTACCGCATCGCCGCGGCATCATCGCCGTCGATCGATCCAAAGTTCCCCTGGCCTTCGATCAACGGATACCGCATGTTGAAATCCTGCGCCATGCGCACCAGCGTCGGATAGACCACCTGCTCGCCGTGCGGGTGATAGTTACCCGAAGTATCACCGCAAATTTTCGCGCACTTACGATGCGGCCGTCCGGGCGCAAGGTTTAGATCGTTCATCGCCACCAGAATGCGGCGATTCGATGGCTTGAGACCATCGCGCAAATCCGGCAAAGCCCGGTTGGTGATAACCGACATGGAATAGTCGAGGTAGGAAGACTTCATCTCCTCTTCGAGGAAGATGGTCTCGATCTTCTGGCGTTCGAGCGACATGAACAAAGTCCTTTATGTGCAGAGTCGTTATATCGATGTAACAGTAACTTTTAAGGTACGCAAATACCCGGTTGGAGGCAATAAAAAAGGGGGTGCCGGACAGTATATAATGCATTGTCCTACAATTATTTACAGCGCAACACAAACACCTTCAAATGTAGCACACAAAAGCTGACGCAGGGCCTCTTTCTTCTCGCGTGAAGTTTGACACCGGCCGTACAATCGTCTATAATCGACCAGTCGCGTCCGGATAAAATGGACAATCAACGGAAAGGAATTATCGCGTGTCAGTTGACAAAAATCTGCTCGCCGTTCTCAAACGGCTGGAGTATGGCGTGTATATCGTAACGATGGGCAAGGGTGAGGCCGGCAATGCGTTTACCGCAAGCTGGGTGTCGCAGGTATCATCGGAGCCGCCGCTGGTCGCGGTGGCCATTCACTCCAAACATCAATCGGCCCGCCTGCTGAACGACCTCCCCACGTACACGATTAATATCATCCCCGCGCATGGAGAACCGGTGGCCCGCACATATTATGGCCCGGCCGAGTCGGGGTACGAGAAATTGAAGGCCTCGGCCATTTCGACTTCACCGGTCACCGGTAATCCGGTGATCAACGGCGCCGCCGCATTTGTGGAGTGCAAGATTGTTCAGCGGGTGGCGGTCGGGAATCATATGCTTTTTGTCGGCGAAGTCGTAGGGGGATCATCCACCGAAGACGGCCCGATTCTCACATCCTCAAACAGCAAGCTGAGGTATTTGGGGTAATTTTTGGGATGCAAAACCGGCAGGTGACACGCCTTCGGCGCAACACCTGCCGGAACAGTCTTTGTAGGTCACCCGCGTCTTCGTGAGTGACATCTTTCTTAGGATGGCGTCAACCGCGTGGACTCAGCCCTTGGCCAGCCGCTCAAGCGCGGCGCCTTCGAGGCGAAAGACCGTCCAGTCATCCATCGGAACGGCCCCGAGTTTCTTGTAAAACTCGATCGCCGGTTCATTCCAGTCAAGCACCGCCCACTCGAATCGGCCGCAGTTTCGCTCGATGGCAATTCTCGCAAGATGCGCAAGCATCGCGCGGCCGAATCCGGTCCCTCGGCATTCAGGGACGACGAAGAGGTCTTCGAGGTACAGTCCCGGCCGTCCGAGAAATGTTGAGTAGTTATGGAAAAAGACGGCAAACGCGACCGCTCTCCCGCTCGATTCTCCGATCAGCGCCTCGGCCACCGGGCGGGGACCAAATAGTGACCGACGAATATCTTCCTCTGTTGCAACTACCGCGTGCGAGAGTTTCTCATACTCGGCCAGTTGCCTGATAAGCGACAACAGGGCCGGAATATCAGACTCTATCGCGGGACGGATAGTCAAATCACTCATCTGCGATCACTCAATCAACGATTGTCGAGCGACCGCCAGAGGTACCAGCAGGCGACGGAGCGGTATGGCTTCCAGCGCTCGCTGAATTTCTGGTAATCAGTTTTTTTGTGATCCAGGCGGTACAGCTTCTGCACAGCGGTGCGCAGACCCAAATCGCCGGCAGAGAAAACATCAGGGCGACCCAGCACAAAGATCAAATACATCTCGGCGGTCCACTGGCCGATCCCCTTGACCTGCGTGAGTTGTGCGATCACTTGTTCGTCGGAGAGTTTCCCCAGCCGCTCGAAAACCAGTTTCTTTTCAGCGACCGTGCAGGTCAGGTCACGCAGATATGCGATTTTCTGGCGCGAAAGGCCGGCTTCCCGAAGTTGCTTGTCGGTCTGTTTGCCCACTGAAATGGCGGTCGGCTTTTTGCGGGGCGAGAGGTTACAAAACCTACTGAAAATCGTCGTGGCCGCTTTGCCCGACAGTTGCTGAAAAACGATCATCCGGCACAGGATGGCAAACCCGCCCCGTTTGCGTTTGAGCGGGCAGGGACCGTATCGCTTGATGACACGCGCAAGGTGCGGGTCGGATTTGGCCAGATGGCGTTGCGCGGAGTGATGGTCGGTGCGCGACCGGCGAGTTGTGGCGGGTTTGCGTGGCATGCTTTTGTGGTGCGACTACGATTTCGATGTATTCTTCTCTTCTTCCGCCAATTGCGCCAGAATCTGCGAGACCGGCACCGTGCCATCCTTGGTGTCTTTCATCTGCGGGAAAAAGATCACATCGCGGATCGACGGCTGATTGGTCAACAACATGATCAATCGGTCGATCCCGAATCCCAGCCCGGCGGTCGGCGGCATACCGTACGACAGGGCGGTGATAAAATCGTCGTCGAGCGGCTGGGCCTCCTCGTCACCGGCGGCCCTCGCTTTCCCTTGCTGGAGAAAACGCTGAAGCTGGTCGACCGGGTCGTTCAGTTCGCTGAATGCGTTCCCCATCTCCTGCGTGGCGATAAACAACTCGAATCGCTCGGTCAGGCGGGGATTATCCCGGTGTTTCTTGGCCAGCGGCGAAATTTCGACCGGGAAATCGCAGACAAAGGTCGGCTGGATGAGCGTGTGTTCGACTTTCGCCTCCCAGACCGCGGCCACGACTTTCCCCCAGTTAATCAATTCGGCCCCTTCGAGTCCCAGCTTGCACGCCTGTGCTTTGGCGTCCTCGAACGATAGAGCGCTGAAATCGATGCCGGTTCTTTCCTTGACCGAGTCGAGCATACTCACCCAGCGGAACGGCGGCTCGAAATCGATCGCCTGTTCGCCGAATTCAATCGTGTATTTGCCGTACAGCGTGAACACCACATGCCGCAGAAGCTTCTCAAGCAGGGCGGCGATATCGCGGTAGTCGGCGTACGCCCAGTACATTTCGATCATGGTGAATTCGGGATTGTGGAGACGGTCCATCCCTTCGTTGCGGAAATCCTTACACAATTCCCAGACCTTGTCGTACCCGCCGACAATCAACCGCTTCAGATACAGTTCATCGGCGATCCGCATGAACATGGGGATATCGAGCGTGTTGTGATGGGTCTTGAACGGCCGCGCCGAAGCCCCGCCGTACAGCGGCTGTAGAATCGGCGTTTCAACTTCCAGAAACCCGTCGCCATTCAAAAAGTCCCGAATGATCTGAATGATCCGGCTTCGCTGGACAAAGGCGGCACGAACTTCGGGATTAGCGATAAGATCGATATACCGCCGACGGTACCTCGTCTCGACATCGGTCAGACCGGAATGTTTGTCGGGAAGCGGATGCAATGCCTTGGTGAGCAGTTCAAACGACGTTACCTTGAGCGTCCGCTCGCCGGTGCGG
>JBGOTX010000170.1:0-5044 GCA_041476705.1 Candidatus Zixiibacteriota bacterium | reverse complement strand
TTTCCCGGAGTCTGGAAACATGGTGACTATATCAGGATCACCGATCAGGGCGGGGTGGTGGTCTATGGGCGGTCCGATGCCACGCTCAATCCGGGCGGAGTGCGGATAGGTACCGCGGAGATTTACAGCCCGGTCGAAGCCATGGATGACATCGCCGACAGCTTGGTGATCGGTCAGCAGTGGAACAACGATATTCGCGTAGTTTTGTTCGTCGTGCTAAGGTCCGGGCTGGCGCTCGATGACCCTCTCCGCGACAAAATCCGGCAGACTATTTTGAGCGCCACCACTCCCCGACATGTGCCGGAAATCATCCTACAAGTGCAGGAAATTCCCCGGACCATCAATGGGAAGAAGGTCGAAGTGGCCGTGACGCGGCTGATTCATGGCAAGGAAGTCCCTAATCGCGACGCGCTTGCCAATCCGAGCGCGCTTGATCAGTTTGTCGACCTTCCGGCGCTACAGGGTTGAATAGAAATGTGTCCCCACCGTCTTCTTGGACAATTCGCCGGCTCGGCCTGTCACCCGGTGGCTCAGTTGAGCGGCCGACAACTCTGATTCAAAATGTTGAACCTACCCTCTTGTGCCGGTTGCTTTTCGGACCGGCTGGCATTATCTATAACCGCATGAAAACAATATCTATTCTCTTCACCATGCTAATCACGGGGACTGCCCTGTCGCAGACCACTCCGCCCAATGGGATCCGTAGCAAGACTCCCGGCCTCAAGGCGTTCACAGGCGCCCGGATCGTCGTCTCGCCGACACGGACCATTGACAACGGTACCCTGATTATCAACGACGGCAAGGTGCAGAATGTCGGTACAGGAATCCCGATTCCGAACGGCGCCACCGTTATTGATCTCAAGGGAAAGACTATCTATCCGGGGTTTGTCGATCCCTTCACCGATTACGGCCTCCCGTCCGATCAACAGCCGGCACCGCCCCGCTGGGGCGGGGATCGCGGCCCACAGCTTGAGGGAAAGCGCGTCGGGTGCAATGCCTGGAATGATGCCATCCACGCCGAACGAAACTGGGTCCAGCAGTTTCAACCGGATCAAAAGGCGGCCGAAGTGTACCTCAAGCAGGGGATCACGGCCGCACAGTCGGGCAAAATGGACGGCATCTTTCGGGGGCGATCATTTGTCGCACTACTCGGCCAGGGATTGCCCAACGATCTGGTGATACGTCCCTATTCCTTGCCGGTGGCCTCATTCGACAAGGGAACCTCGACGCAGGATTACCCCAGCTCCCAGATGGGTTCGATCGCGCTGGTGCGACAGATGTTTCTCGATGCCGACTGGTACCGAAAAGCCAAAGCCGCTTACGCGGCCGACCCGACCCAAAAGATGCCGGAATACAACACCGCGCTTGAAGCGCTGGCCAACGCCGGTGGAGAGCGGATTGTTTTCGATACCGACGATGAGCTCTCGCTGTTGCGCGCGGCGCGCATTTCCAGGGAGTTTTCAACTTCGTTCGTATTGGTCGGAAGCGGGTACGAGTACCGGCGCCTGGACGAAATCAAAGCGACCGGCGCGACCTTGATTATCCCCGTGACCCACTCAAAAGCTCCCGAAGTAAAAACGGTTGAAGATGATCTCGATGTGGACCTGGCACAACTCCGTCACTGGGAAAGAGCCAAAGCCAATGCCGCCCGACTGGAGCGGGCCGGGATCGCCTTTGCCTTCACCACTCACGGCCTCAAAGACCGCGGCGATTTTCTCAAGAACGTGCGCGAGGCCGTGACCTACGGATTGTCAAAGCCGACCGCCCTCGCGGCCCTCACCACCGTTCCCGCAGACGTCCTGGGCCTGAGTGGTTCGATAGGCACGCTTGATAAAGGAAGATTCGCAAATTTCGTAGTGTGCGACGGTGATATTTTTGACGCCAAGACCAATGTCTTTTCCGTCTGGGTCGCCGGCGTCGAAAATGAATTCAAAGCGACCGATCAGGTGGATTTCCGAGGCGAATACGCCACCCAGGTCGGCAACAAATCGCTTACCCTGTCGCTGAAGGGCGAGCTGTATCAGCCGACCGGCGAACTCAAGGCCGGCGAAAAGAAAGCCGTCCTCATCGGAGTGCAGGCGAACCGCGACAAACTGTTCTTCTCGGCCGCGATGGATTCCCTCGGTCTGACAGGAACGGCACGATTCACCGGCCGCTTGACCGACGTTTCCCTGAGCGGAAAATGTGAATTGGCCGACGGTTCAACTTTGGACTGGAACGCCACGCGCACTGCTCCGTTCACCCCCGAAAAAGACACGACCAAAGGCGGTCCAAAACCGGTTGACACCGTGATGGTGTCGAAACTCACCTATCCGAATGCCGGGTTCGGTTATGCCGAACACCCCAAACAGGAAAATGTGCTCATCAGGAATGCCACGGTCTGGACCTCCGAGAAGGAGGGGATTTTGCCCAACACCGATGTACTGGTGGTCGACGGCAAGTTTGCGAAGATCGGCAAGAACCTGGCCGCTCCCGGCGGTACGCGGGTGATTGACGCCACCGGTAAGCATCTGACACCCGGCATTATCGACGAGCACTCGCATATTGCCATTTCCAAAGGCGTCAATGAAGGTGCGGCCTCGGTCAGCGCCGAAGTGCGTATAGGCGACGTCATAAATCCGGACGATATCGACATCTACCGTGCTCTGGGCGGCGGCGTGACGATCACTCATTGTTTGCATGGCTCGGCCAACCCGATCGGCGGCCAGTGCCAGGTGATCAAACTGAAATGGGGATCGTCATCGGAAGAGCTGAAGTTTGCGGCGGCCGCGCCGACGCTCAAATTCGCGCTGGGGGAAAATGTCAAGCAGTCCAACTGGGGCGACAAAAACGTAATCCGCTACCCGCAGACCCGCATGGGTGTGGAAACCATTATGAAGGATGCCCTGCAGGCGGCCAAGGAGTACGGGGCCGACTGGGATAAGTACAACGCGCTGTCGACCAAAGACAAGGCCCGGATCGTGCCGCCACGGCGCGATATCCAGCTCGACGCTTTGCTCGAGGTGCTCCGCTCTCAACGGTTCATTCATTGTCATTCCTATGTTGCAACCGAGGTCCTGATGCTTATACGGCTGGCTGAGCAGTTCGGGTTCAAAATTGGGACATTCACTCATATTCTTGAAGGATATAAAGTGGCCGATGAAATGGCGAAGCATGGTTCAAGCGCCAACTCGTTTTCCGACTGGTGGGCGTACAAATTCGAAGTGTACGATGCCATCCCGCAGAACCCCTGCCTCATGCAGGATCGCGGGGTTTTGACCGGTATCAACTCCGACTCCCCGGAAGAGGGCCGCCGGCTCAATCAGGAAGCGGCCAAATCGGTCATGTACTGCGACATGAGCAAAGAAGATGCGCTCAAAATGGTCACCATCAACCCCGCTATCCAGCTCAAGGTTGAAAACCGGACCGGCAGTATCAAAGCAGGCAAAGACGCCGATTTCGTCATCTGGGACAACGACCCACTCTCGGTGTATGCCAAACCGACCGAAACCTGGATCGAAAGCGCACCGTATTTCACTCTGGCCACCGATTCGGCGCTCCTCGCCGACAACACCGCTGAGCGCGCCAAATTGACTCAGAAAATAATAACCAGCGGCGACAAGGGGGGCGAAACCGGTAATGTCCACCGCGGTGAACCCCAGTGGCACTGTGAAGACGTCTTCGACGTCTGGGAGAGACTCCATGTACGCTAAACGTTTGACTACCGCAATCGCCGCGTTGTGCTTCATTGCTCTCTTGAGCGTGGGAACGTCGGCGCATAACATCGTCCCCGGAAAGAAACAGACCGCGCCGGTTCTCTTGAAAGGGGGCAACCTGTATACCGTCTCGCACGGTGTACTTCCATCAACTGATCTCTTGTTCGAGAACGGCCGGATCACCAATATGGCTGTGAATATTGTGGCGCCTTCCGGGGCACAGGTGGTCGATGTCACCGGCATGAATGTGTATCCGGGAATTATCGCCGCCAACACCACCCTGGGATTAATTGAAATTGACGCCGCCCGTGCCACGAACGATATGGCCGAGGTCGGGCCGAATAATCCCGATGTCGCCGCGCATGTCGCCTACAATCCCGATTCAGAGGTTCTGCCCACCATCCGCTCGCTCGGCATCACCACGGCGCTGATCGTGCCGCAAGGGTGGCTTATGCTGGGGCGTTCGAGTCTGATGAATCTCGACGGTTGGACCAAGGAAGACGCCGCTGAGAAAATGATTGTCGGCCTTCACCTCAACTGGCCGCAGGCGGCGATCATTACGGCCTGGTGGATGGAAACGACGCCAGAACAACAGAAGAAGCAGATGGAAGAAGGCCGCAAGCAGTTGATCGATATCTTCGAGGCCGCCCGTGCTTACTCGGTCGCCAAGAAAGCCAACCCGGCGATCAAGATCGATTCACGCTGGGAAGCGATGCTCCCCGTGTTCACGGGCGAACTTCCGGTCTTTATCGCGGCCGGTGACTACCGCCAGATCGAACAGGCGGTGAGTTTCGCCCGTGAGCAAAAGATCAGGATGATCTTGGTCGGCGGCGCGGAGGCGTGGAAAGCGACCAAACTTCTCAAGGAAAACAATATTCCGGTCGTGCTCGGCCCGACCAACGGCATGCCCTTCCGCGCTGACGATGATTACAATCAGCCCTACCGGCTGGCGGCGCAGATGGAAGAGGCCGGACTCAAGTGGTGCATGTCTCCCGGCGGGGCGGGATGGAACTCCCGCAACCTCCCGTTCTATGCCGGATTTGCAACCGCTTTCGGCCTGAGCAAGGAAGCCGCTCTTCGGGCGATCACCCTCTCCCCCGCCGAAATCCTCGGTGTTCAGAACGATATCGGCTCGCTCGATATCGGGAAGAAGGCCACGCTGGTCGTTTCGAAAGGTGATATCCTTGATGAAATCACCGCCGGGGTGACGAAAATGTGGATCACCGGACGCGAGATCAATCTGGACAACAAGCAGACCCAGTTGTATCGCAAGTACTCCCTGAAGGGACGACAGTAGTCCGTCATACGGAGAACAAGAGAAACGCCTGGGCCGACCGGGCGTTTTTTTT
>JBGOTX010000169.1:0-5051 GCA_041476705.1 Candidatus Zixiibacteriota bacterium | reverse complement strand
TCCGGCTTGTACGTTCCGGCCGAGCGGTAGACCCTCAGGAACGCTTCCTGCGATATATCATACGCATCGTCACGATTCCCCACCAATCCCAGGGCAGTCTGATACGCCATCTGCTTGTGCCGTTCCACCAATTGGCGGAAGGCGTTTTTGTCGCCGTTATTCATACTCAACACCAAAGCCGAATCCGTTACCATTCCTCGATCAGTGTCTCCCTCCGACAATCCAGTTGTTCCCGACCTCTCAATTGACATACCGCACAAACTGCCGGTTATTCACCCACCGAGGCAAGGAAATTTTGCTATAGTTAACGTGTAACGGCCAAATGAGATGATCGGTAGATAGCTGGTAAGCAACCGGACGATGGACTACAACCGGATGACCGTCGCTCTGATAACCATTCCCTTGCCGACTCCGGAATGCCAGACAATCCAGAGTTTATTATCGGTGCCGATCGCGATTTCAGGCGCACGAGCTACCTCAGCTTGCTCAGAGATCAGAACGGGTTTGGCCCACCGGCCGTTGGCGAATCCGGCAAGGTAGATGCCCCAATTCCCGTCCTCAGATTTCGGCCTCCCGCTCCAAACCACGGCCATTGACCCTTCAGAACCAATAGCCAGGCGAGGAGTCTGGTTCAGAAGTGTGGTCGAATCATCATCGCTTATCGTAACCGGCGTGCTCCACGCCCCGTTGGCGGAATCAAAACGCGCCACCAGCACTTGCTGTGGTGCTCCGCGCCACGCCCGAAATCCGAATGTCGACCACGCCGCCCACTGTCGTCCTCGTGAATCGAGGGCAGTAGACGGATACTCGCCACATTCAGAGGTCTCTGCATTGCCGGTGAGTTTCTGCGGGGTTGAGACCGGACCATTAAGCGCCCCTCCACAGACACAGAGTGTCGCCGGATAATGCTGGTTCCACATCCCGTAGGACTTGCCCTGCTGATCAATGGCGAGAGAAAAACCCCACGCGTTGACATACCCCATGTCAGCGCCGTCAGGCACGGTCGAAACATCGGCTATCGCACCCACCGTCCGGTTGTCAATCGTGCAATATCTGGGATACCGGCTGTTGGCTTTCCACTGTGACCATGCGACCACAATCTTGCCGGCATTGTTTGAACTCAGCGCCGGCGTCACGTCATCAAACGCCCCGGCATCGCTGATCCTGAATTCCTGTGACAACTTGTCTCCGTCGAGATACCGGCCGTACAGATGGTAATAATTGTCAAGATTACTCAGATACACAATTAAAAACGCATGTCCATCATACGCAACTCGTGGATTGTACGCATCGGGGTCGCCGTCCTCGACCCGGAACGTATGGGCCGGTTCTCCTTCTTTGTTGACCACGAAATTAATGTCGCCCCGTTCCTCCCATGCGATCCCGGCTTCTCCCGACGGACTGACCGCCACCGAGGGAAATCGGCAGTCTACCGATCCAAGAGTGAGCCGGCTCGCATCCGGCCCTTTTTTCCATGATGCCGGAATTGAACTCACCTCATGATGAACTTCGGGCCGCGAAAGGTAGGCAGGGATCGGGCAGACACCCGTACCGCAATAGTCCTTAAGGTTTGCATACACGACCGACAGAGAGTCCGTAAAACGCCAGATGTTCTGTCTGTCTTTGGCAAAGCGTCCATCGATTAAGAGTCGGGGCGGTCTTCCCGACGAATCGGCTCGCCACACCGCGAAATCGGATTGCAATTCAGTCTGAAAAGGGAGTCTCATCCCGGGCGTCAGCTTCAGCGAGAGATAGCACTCTCGATTGTACGGATTGGGCATGGTCGCCTGCAATCCTGTTCCTTCCAGCCCGAAGCGGTAGGGACCAACTAAGAATCCGGTACTATCGAATCGAATAGGCGTTTCCGTGCCCAGAAGTGATCTGAACTTGAATTTCCGGCCGTCACTCTGGAAAAGGATATTCCGGGTCAGATCATCCGGCGTGAGTTGATCTTCGCACTTTACCACAATTCTGGTCGGACTCTCTTTGCTCCCCTCGAACCGCTTGGAGAACTTGCGCGCCAACGAATCCAAGCCCTGCGGAAACACCCACACGAATAGGGCATGTTTTGTCTCGGTCATATAATTGTCTGCCATTTTGTATCCCGAAGCCAGCGTCACACCGGTGTCGGAACTTTCAGGCCACCATGCCCTGGCGCGCTCCTTGAAGGTCTTGTCGTAGTCATCCAGAAATCCTCTCAGAATTTGTTTGCCGTCGCGGAAGGCCAAGAGAGCCGGATAACCATCCCGGTGGTATTCGAACAGCGACAGGGGATAGGTGAGCACTGTCGTGGTGTCGCGGTAGTATTTCTGGTATGCATAAACATCCAACTGCGGGTTAAAGAGCGACTGAAGAAAATTATGTCCGCCATGTTCTCGGTTTTTATCAAAATAATTAAGTTCAACAAACTCTCCCACCAACAGACAGTAACCACAATTGCTCGGGGAAAACGGTTCGATGAGCGTTAGCCCTCGCTTAAAATCGACAAGATCGATACGATTGCCCCACAGGTCTTCGGCGATCCCCACAAGCTGGGTTGGCTGTCCCTCGGCGGCTTGGTGGTGACAACTGCCGGTGAATAATAGCAAGGTAATTGAAAAGACAAGGCGGCGACACTTATTCATCGTACTCCTCCGTGAAATATGACGAAGCCTGTTGCAGACAGCATACACCACAGGGTCAAGGGTGTCAACAACTTGTGGATCGCCGCGTCTTTTCTGTGGGCTCGAGAGAATTTTGATCTTGCCCTACCCGTCCGCCCACGCCAGCTTACCACAAGATTTTGGGAAAGGAGTGAATCAGGATATGAAGAAGTTGATCTTTGCAGTCGTCATGGTGGCGGGGCTATCGGTCGCGTCTGGTGGCGCCGATTTCCAGGCGAGCCGGATGGCCAACACTTTTTCTATTGTCTGCTATGACAGCGCCACCGGTCAATTCGGAGCGGCTGTGCAGTCGCACTGGTTCAAAGTGGCCGATGTCATCTGGCTGGAGCCGGGAGTTGGGGCGGTGGCGACCCAATCACTGGTCGAATTCTCGTACGGTCCGCTGGGGCTTGAAATGATGCACGATGGCAAGTCGGCCAGGCAGGCCCTCGACGGGCTCCTCGCCAGCGATTCCAATAATGCCGTGCGTCAGGTGGCGATGATCGACCGCACCGGCCGGGTGGCCACCCACACCGGAGCCAAGTGTATCGCTGAGGCCGGGCATCATCAGGGAAAGTTCTACTCCTGTCAGGCCAATTTGATGCGCAACAATACGGTTTGGGATGCTATGGGGAAGGCGTTTGAGAGCACCAAAGGCGACCTGGCGGAACGAATGATGGCGGCGCTCGAGGCGGCCCAGAAGGAAGGCGGGGATATCCGCGGCAAGCAGTCGGCGGCGATGGTTGTGGTCAGCGGAAAACCCACCGGCATGTCGTGGCGCGACCGGCTGGTCGATATCCGGGTTGATGATTCCCCCGAGCCGCTTCCGGAACTGAGGCGTCTGCTCAATATCACCCGGGCCTATGACCACATGAACAAGGGTGATGATTACACCACGGTCAAGAAACTTGATTCGGCGAATTACGAATACGCCGAAGCCAGCCGCCTGGCGCCGGGGAATCCCGAAATTCTCTTCTGGCATGCGGTAGCATTGGTGACCACCGGCGCGGTGGAGGAATCATTACCGGTGTTCAAAGAAGTATTCAAGGCGGATTCCTCCTGGCGCATTCTGGTTCCGCGACTGGTGAAGTCGGACCTTTTGCCGAACGATGAGAAGATAATTCAGAAGATTATGGCGCAGTGAAGGAATGCACGTCGTGTATTACTGATCGTCTATGTGACTGAGGGAAGGAGAAGCTATAGATGGCCCCCAGATTCCTGCTGACGTGCTTTTGCCTGAGTGCATTAGCGCTTCCGTCCCGCCCGTTGGCCGGTGCTGATGTCTCTGTCGTGAGCGCGGATGAATATGGTATCTACGCTACTGTAATCCAGCACTATTCTGGCCCCGATATCATAAAGGACACGTTGGCGTCATTTGTAGTACTTCAACTGACAGTTGACGACAATCTGGACTCCGTGGGGCTCAAATATACTGTCGATTCCGGCGGTGGAATGTCGGCTCAGCAGCTTCGCAGGCAGGGCATAAACAGAAAAGTGGATCCGATTGAGGACAGCACGATGACTCAGATCGCTGGGTCGGCGGTAATGAATGAGCTAGTCTGCGAATTCATCCGACTCAATGCCGCTCCTGACACTCTCAAAGGGCCGTTTCCGGGCCTTCGTCATGTCACACTGCTGTCTCCTGCAGAATCGAAGGCGATGCGGGACAGCGCTGCCCGAGAAGGGACCGACTACTATATGAGATTTCCGCACGGCAATGGTGAGTGGGAGTTTTCTCGGGTAGCGTTGAACCAAGCGAAGGATTATGCGCTCGTATATGTTGGGCACCAGAGGGCGGCGGAGGTCGGAAGGGGACGATTGGTTCTGCTACGCAGAGCTTCGGGCAGGTGGAAGATAGTCAAAGTAGAAATGCGGTGGATGTCATGACCTTGTGGCGGAGCGCCCTGGCTTTCTCTACATTTTCTTGGTCGACTCTTGCAGGTCGGGGTGCGAGGACGGGGTCGGGCGAACGAGCTACTCGACATCTTCTGCTGACGAGTGACCGGAAAGGATTGCTTTCCCATCCGGCAGAGCCATCATCCGGCTGAGCTCGCGGGTGATACCGTCGTAATCGAGCTTGGTGACTGTGATCGCGAGCCGCCCACTTGAGCGTTTGACCTTGTCGGCGGCGTAATGATGCTTCGCCAGACGGGCGATTTGGTGCAGGTGCGTGACGACAATAACCTGGCTGTCCTCGGATAGCTTCTTGATCTTTTCGCCCACCGCCACTGCCGTCTGCCCGCCGATACCGGAGTCGACTTCATCGAATACCAGCAGGGAGTGCAAGAGTTTGGCGTTTTTCCTCGCGGCGGCCTTGAGCGCCAGGAGGACGCGTGAGATTTCGCCACCTGAGGCAGTTTTCACGAGCGATCTGAGTGGTTCGCCGGGATTGGCTGAGAAGACAAACCG
>JBGOTX010000168.1:0-5109 GCA_041476705.1 Candidatus Zixiibacteriota bacterium | reverse complement strand
GAATACCGTCGCCAGAATTGTCCGGCAAAGAAATCGAACTGCGATCCTGTTCATGTTTCCTTCTCGAGGCGCTAAGGCCGGTACGCGTGTACAAACGCAATGCGTTTTTTGATCGCCGGGTGACTGTAGAACCAGAACTCCACCACCGGACTCGGATCGGGGTCGGACAGGTTGAACACCGAAAGCTTGTCGAAAGCCGTCGCGGCCGCATCGGCGGACACCCCGGAAACATCCATGCCGAATTTGTCGGAAGCATGTTCCATCGCGCGGCTGGCCGTGTTCATCACCGGCTGAGCCACAAACATGATCACCGTGAGGCATAGTAGTATCAGCGGCAGGGACGCCATATCCTGCACCCGATCAAATCCGAGCGGCTGTTTCCATCTGTGGATCAGATCATGAATGAACCGGTCGATCAGCCAGAGCGCGAACAGCACGATCACCAAAAGAACCCCCAAACCGATCCAGATATGATTCATGACATAATGGCCCATTTCATGCCCCATGACGAACAGGATTTCATCGGTCGTGAAGTTCTTGATGATCGTGTCGTACAGCACGATCCGCTTGGTGTTGAACAGTCCGGTGACATAGGCGTTGATCTTGGAAGATTGTTTCGAGGCGTTGACCTCGAATACGTGCGAGCCGGGGATCCCCGCCTTGTCGGCCAGCGCCAGAATTCTGGTCTCGAGGTTTTTGTCCTTGAGCGAGTCGTAGGTGTTGAACAACGGCGCGATCACCACCGGCGCCACCACCACGAAAAACGTGATGATCGGTATTGATCCGACCGAAAAAATCAGCCACCAGCGCCGGAAGCGATTGATCACGAAATACAGCAGCCAGACCGGAATGATGCCGAAGACAACGCTGACCAGAAGATTCAACAGGTCCTCCCCCCACCACTGCATGAATGTCTGATTCATGAATCCGTACTGATTTTCGACCATAAAACTGCGGTACAGGTTGGCGGGGAAGCCAAGAATGTACATGGCGATCATCACCAGCGCGAAATACACCCATAGGCGGAGAAAATTCCGCTTCACCGCGGAAGCCAGATCGCGAAGGCGTGCTGACAAACCGGTGAAGAGCACGATCAGAAGGACCAGCACTGAAATGAAAAATTCGGCGAATCGCCAGATATTGACGAAACGGGAGTAGGCCACCAGCTTGGCCAGACGTTCCGGCGTTGGCGGATAGAGCGCGGAATCCGGGGACGCTGTCGCGGTGACGCTTGGAGATGCCTTAATCGAATCGGTTTGCGCCGTAGCCGTATGCGAGGCCCCGACCACAACACTTATTGCCAACAGGACTAAGAGAATGCGCGCAACCATGCCGCCTCCCGGTTTGATGACCTACATCTGCGGATAAACTATCGACTGCCGGCTTGTGATGTCAAGCAAACAGGCAAAAGAAAAACCGCCGGTCTGCTGACCGACGGCTCACATACTATTGCTCATCGCGTGCAGTTTACGGATAGACCGACACCCGCTTGCCTGTACGACCGACCCGCTCGTACTTGACGACACCGGTGATCTTGGAAAACAGGGTGTGATCGGAGCCGAGTCCGACGTTGATTCCGGGGCGAATCGCCGTGCCGCACTGACGGACCAGGATAGACCCGGCCAACACCGCTTCGCCTGAGTACACTTTGGTGCCCCGCCGCTGGGCGGATGAGTCGCGTCCGTTGCGGGATGAGCCAACACCTTTCTTGTGAGCCATAACAAACCTCTATACCTGCTGAAACGTTTTTTTCTTATCCGGCCTTATCCAGCGCCGATCCAAGCCGTCTAATATACCGACCACGAGCCAAAAGGCAAGGGGATTTCTAAGCCGCTACACAACAATGCATTACCATCGATCAAGATCAATCTGATCGCTTCGTAGGTCAGGGTCCTCGTGACCCTGACACTGTTTTGGATCCTAGTTGCAGGAGTCGGCCTCACAAGGAGCTGACCTACAAGGACTCTTACCAACCTGAGGTCGTCGCTTTTTGTCTGACATCCCCTGACAGTGCCCCTCAGTTCCTTCCCCATGTGCGGCGGAGTCCGGCAAGGGTTCGGATCAGCCACGAATGGCGAAAGGTCACATGAAAGGAGATTGGCAGATGGAATCGCAAGGACGACAATTGTTCTCGGAGCGGCTTCTTACCAAGGGGCGCAGTTACTTTTTTGACGTCAAAATGTCCGCCCCGGGAAATGCTTACCTGATCATCAGCGAGTCGCGCAAAGGCGAAGGAGGCAAGTACGAACACACGCGCGTGATGGTGTTCGAAAATCATATCGAGGAGTTCCGCGAGGCGCTTCGCAAGGCGTTCGAATACATGGAAACCCGGCCCGGCAAACCGGCCACGAGCTGAGCTTGGTTCGGATCGATTTCGTTCAGTTCCGCGTAGGCCAGGAGCCCTGTGCTCCTGCCATCTGATCTTCCATTCGCAATAGCGGGAGCGCGGGGCTCCCGCCCTTGCTGTCGTTGCGAGGAGAGGCGTCTTCGCCGCTACGAATACCAATCGCGCTTCATCTTTGTCACCCTGAGCTTGTCGAAGGGTGACGTCTTAATTGTCACACCAGCCGAAGAGCCGGTGTCCAGCCCTGAGTACGACATATGTACTACGTTGTTGAGGTTGCGTCAGGTCTTAGACGGCTTCAGCCGGCGTGACCTGACGCTCTGGGTAGCCGGCAGGTCACACTCCGGTCAATCTAACGATCGCCCGTCGCAAGATCAGCCGGAACTAATAGAAAAAAACAATCCTGATTGGACTGACTTGTACCCGGTCATATCGGGGGCTGGATTCCCGCTCGGAGGCGGGAATGACAGAAGGGGGCATGACAGAATATCAGAACGTCGGGTTGAGCGGAGTCGAAACCCGACATCGCTCAGTTCCGCGTAGGGCAGGAGCCCTGTGCTCCTGCCATCTTATCTTCCATGCGCAATGGCGGGAGCGCGGGGCTCCCGCCCTACTACTGCTGTTAGTTCCGAATGAATCGTCACCTCCCTCAAAAAAAACAGGCCCGACATAATCGGGCCTGTGTAATGTCAAAGCCGTGGTTGGCCTCAGAGGACCTTTTCCTTGGGCGCCAGCTGGTTGAATGCGAAAGTCAGCTCGTCATTGCCGGCGCCGATAATCAGGTCGCAGTCGCCCGCATATTGGCCGCGCAGAATCTCATCCGCCAGAGGATCTTCGAGATACTTTTGCAGAGCCCGCTTGAGCGGCCGCGCGCCGTAGGAAGGATCGTATCCCTTTTCGACCAGGAATTCCTTGGCCCCATCCGTCAGATTGAAACTGATGCCTTTTTCGGCCAACTGTTTGGCGATATCCACCACCAGAATATCGATAATACTCTTGATGTGGCTCCGATCCAGCGGGTGGAAGATGATAGTTTCGTCGATACGATTCAGGAGTTCCGGATTAAACAGCTTCTTGAGTTCATCCGAGATTTTCTTTTTGATGCCTTCGTACGACTGGTCAACCGCCTCGGCGTCGAACCCGACCGTTTTCCCGTCGCGCAACTCTTTCGTGCCAACATTGGACGTCATGATCAGCACGGTGTTGCGGAAATCGACCTTGCGGCCGAAGGAGTCGGTCAACGAGCCGTCGTCCATCAACTGCAGAAGAATATTGAAAACATCCGGATGCGCCTTTTCGATTTCATCAAGCAGAACAACCGAATACGGTTTGCGCCGGACTTTTTCGGTCAACTGGCCGCCCTCCTCGTATCCGACATATCCGGGCGGGGCGCCGATCAAGCGGGACACCGCGAATTTCTCCATGTACTCGGACATATCGATACGGATGAGCGATTCGACATCGTCAAAGAGGAAAGTCGCCAGCGATCTCGCCAGCTCCGTCTTGCCGACGCCGGTCGGTCCCAGAAACATGAAGGAACCGATCGGGCGGCGTGGGTCGGACAATCCGGCGCGAGCGCGGCGAATCGCTTTGGCCAGCACGCCGATCGCCTCGTTCTGCCCCACGATCGACTTGGTCAGTTCGTCTTCCATGCGCAAAAGCCGTTGGGATTCTTTCTCCTCCATCCGGAAGAGCGGTATCCCGGTCATCTTGGCCAGCACCTGCGCCACATCCTCGGCGGAGAGCGTCACGCGATCTTTCTCGCGGTTCTTGTCCCACTCGCGTTGAAGGTCGGTCAGTTGTTCCTTGGTGGCCTTGATTTCATCGCGCAATTGGGCCGCCGTCTCGAAGGCCTGATTCTTGACGGCCTCTTCCTTGGTGTGCTGAAGGCCGAACAGTTTTCCTTCAATCTCGGTGAACTGCGGCGGGCGGGTGTAGGTTTTCAGATGCGCCCGCGAACCGGCTTCGTCGATCAAATCGATCGCCTTGTCGGGCTGAAATTTTCCCGACACGTACCGGTTGGACAGTTTGACCGCCGCTTCAATCGCTTCGTCCGAAATGATCAGCTTGTGGTGTTCTTCGTATTTCGGACGCAGCCCTTTCAGAATGCGAATAGTGTCTTCCTCGGAGGGCGGATCGATCATCACGGTTTGGAATCGCCGTTCGAGCGCGCCGTCTTTCTCGATGTACTTGCGGTATTCGTTCATGGTGGTGGCGCCGATGCAGCGCAATTCGCCGCGCGCCAGCGAGGGCTTGAATATGTTGGAAGCGTCCAAAGACCCCTCCGCGCCGCCCGCGCCCACGATCGTGTGCAGTTCATCGATAAAGATAATTACGTCGGTGGAATTGATAATCTCATTCATCACCGCTTTGAGCCGCTCTTCGAACTGGCCGCGATACTTGGTGCCGGCCACCAGCGAAGCCATGTCGAGCGTCACCACCCGCTTGTTTTCGAGCGTTTGCGGGACGTTCCCCTCGACAATGCGCTGGGCCAGACCTTCGGCGATGGCGGTCTTGCCGACTCCCGGTTCGCCGATCAACACCGGATTATTTTTCTTGCGACGGGAAAGGACTTGGGCAACGCGTTCGATTTCGGGTTCGCGACCAACAACAGGATCCAGCTTGTCTTCTGCGGCGAGCTTGGTGAGATCGCGACCGAAGTTATCGAGCACCGGCGTTTTTGTGCGTTCCGGTTTGCGTTCTTGATGTGCCGTCTTTGTCGGTTGCGAAGGCTTGCCGCTGTTGATGTTATCAAGCTCGGCGCG
>JBGOTX010000167.1:0-5116 GCA_041476705.1 Candidatus Zixiibacteriota bacterium | reverse complement strand
AGACGCAACCAACGAAGCTATGCGCGATTGGGTCAGGACAGTCGAAGATACCCATTACATCATCGGCTCAACCGTCGGCCCGCACCCCTTCCCCATGCTTGTGCGCGATTTTCAGGCGATCATCGGTTCCGAGACCCGTCGGCAAATCCTCGTCAAGGAACGAAAACTGCCGGACACGATCGTGGCCTGTGTCGGCGGCGGAAGCAATGCCCTCGGCATGTTTCATGCGTTTCTAAAAGATAGTTCAATCACACTGGTCGGTATCGAATCGGCCGGTGACGGTGTCGACACCCCCCGCCATGCCGCGACCCTGGGCAAGGGGCGCCCTGGCATTCTGCACGGCAGTTACAGTACACTGCTACAGGATGAACACGGCCAAGTGTTACCAACTCACACTATTTCCGCCGGCCTTGATTACCCCGGCGTCGGCCCGGAACATTCGTATTTGAAGCAGTCGGGGCGGGTAATCTATACTTCGGCCACCGATATCGACGCGCTCGCCGCATTTGTCGAATTGTGCCGACTCGAAGGGATCATTCCCGCTCTGGAATCGTCATTTGCGCTGGCGGGAGCCAAACAGTTAGCCAACACAATGAGTCCGGATCAGATCATGATTGTCAATCTCTCCGGTCGCGGCGATAAGGACCTCGCCGCAGTTCTGCAATACCTGAATGCGGATTCGCCCACAACTTCCGGCGATCCGGTTTCTTCGCATCAAGGCGGGGGACACCAATGAGCGTCATCACCAGCGCTTTCACGCACAGCCGGGCAAGCGGGTATCGCGCACTAATTCCGTACTTCATGGCCGGGTACCCCTCCGAAAGCGCATTCTGCCGCGTCGTGGATGAATCATTCTCCTCTGGCGCTGACATCATCGAAGTCGGCATTCCATTTTCCGATCCGGTGGCCGATGGTCCGGCCATTCAGCGAGCTGGACAGACCGCTTTGGAACAAGGCGTGACCATCGATCGCGTGCTTGGGATGCTCAGTTCACTTCGACTGAAACGCCACCAGCCGATTGTCATCATGAGTTACCTCAACCCGCTCCTGCAATACGGACTCGGCCGTTTTGTGACCGCGGCGGTGGATGTGGGGGTCCGCGGCCTTATCGTGCCTGATATGGTGGTCGAGGAAAGCAAAGATATTGGAAGCGCGTGCAAGAGTGTTGGAATCGATCTCATCCACCTGCTTGCCCCCACGTCACCGGCAAAACGACAAGAAGCGATTCTTAAGAAGTCCTCCGGTTTTGTGTACGTGGTGTCGGTTATGGGCGTAACGGGCGCAAGAACCAGTCTTCCCGAGACACTGTTCGACCGGGTAGCGGCGATCAAAGCCCAAAGCCGACTGCCGGTGGCCATTGGTTTCGGCGTCTCCTCCCCCGCCGCGGCCGCGCGGGCTTCACAGGTCGCCGATGGCGTCATTGTCGGCAGTGCCTTGGTGGAGCGCCTGAATCCGCAGGTATCGGAGAGCGATCAAATACAGAGTGTTATTGGCATGATAAAACAACTCAGGCAGGCAACCCGCATTCTGCCTGCGCGCGTGGAAGAATAGGAAGGGTGTCTGTTATGACCGTAGTAACAATGAAGCGCGACGCCAGCGTCAAGGATATCGGCGCTGTCCTGCGCAAAGTCGAATCGCTGGGTTTCAAACCCCATTTACAGCAGGAGGGCGGAGTTACGAGGATCGGTTTGGTCGGCGAAGGTGAACACAAGCAGATTCAGACGCTTGTCACACTGCCGGGAGTGGCGGGTCTGGAGCCGGTGGCCGCACCCTTCAAACTGGGAAGCCGGGAGTTTCGCAAGAGCGGCACCGAAGTACAAGTCGGCGGCGTGCCGTTTGGAGGCAAAGACGTGATCGTCCTCGCCGGTCCCTGTGCGGTCGAATCGCGCGAGCAGATGACGATCATTGCGGACGCCGTGATTGCCTCAGGCGCCTCCGTGATTCGCGGCGGGGCGTTCAAACCGCGCACCTCGCCCTACAGCTTCAAGGGACTCGGTAAAGAGGGTTTGCAGATATTGTCCGAAGTGCGAACCCGCACCGGCTGTCCCGTGGTCACCGAAGTCTTGTCTCCTGCCGACGTGGAGATGGTCGGCGCGTATACCGACATGCTTCAAATCGGCGCCCGCAACATGCAGAACTACACGCTCTTGGAAGCTGTGGGCAAAGCTACCAAGCCGGTCCTGCTCAAGCGCGGCCTGATGTCCACTATCGAGGAACTTTTGCTGGCCGCCGAACACATCCTCGCGGCCGGGAATCCTAACATCGTTTTGTGCGAACGCGGCATCAGGAGTTTTGACCACTACACGCGCAACACGCTTGATATCGCCGCCATCCCCGTGCTGAAACAACTCAGCCACCTGCCGGTGCTGGTGGACCCCTCGCATGCAACCGGTCGACGCGACCTCGTTATTCCGGTGGCACTGGCGGCCATCGCCGCGGGGGCCGATGGCCTGATCGTCGAAGTGCATCACGATCCGGACCACGCCCTCTCCGACGGGGCTCAATCGTTGACGCTGGATCAATTTCATCAGATGATGGTGCAGTTGCAGTCGATCGCGCTGGCGGTGGGACGGACGGTGAAGACCGGTTAGTTACGCACCGGCGAAAAATCGGTCGTCCGGCGCTTCAATGCCAAGGGCCGTGCTTATACGTTACTCAGTATCTCTCCGGTCACCTTGTTGAGGGGCAGGACACTGGCCACACCGCCCAGTCGGATTGCTTCTTTGGGCATGCCAAACACCACGCACGAGGATTCATCCTGCGCGATCGTGTACGCGCCGTTGTGTTTCATCTCAAGCATTCCTGCCGCGCCGTCTCCTCCCATACCGGTCAGGATGGCGCCTACGGCATTGGCCCCGGCGTAGCGGGCGACCGATCTGAACAGCACGTCCACCGAAGGACGGTGGCGATTGACGCGGGGACCTTCTTTCACATTGACGAAGTAATTGGCGCCGGAGCGGTTGAGCATCATGTGGTGATTGCCGGGGGCAATCAAGGCCAATCCGGGGCGAACCGAGTCCCCGTCCTTGGCCTCGCGGACTTCGATTTCGCACAGCGTATTCAGTCGATCGGCAAAGGCGCGCGTAAAACTCTCCGGCATGTGCTGAACGATGACGATCGGGGGGGCGTTGTTCGGCATTCCCATCAAGACTTCCTGAAGCGCCTGGGTGCCGCCGGTCGAGGCGCCGATCGCCACCACCTTGTTGGTGGTTTTGGTCAAGGCGTGGCGTTTCGGCGCCACCGCCCTGCTCTCCGGCCCTGTCGTCACGGCCGAGACTTTGACACAGGCCGCCGCCTTGATTTTTTCAATCAGGTCAACCGCCATGTCTCCAACAGTGTACGCTTCACCCGGCTTGCACATCACGTCGACCGCGCCCGCCTCGAGGGCTTCCATGGCCACCGTGCCGCCCTGAGCCGTCAGCGATGAAACGACGATCGTCGGCAACGGACGGTGTTTCATCAGCCGCCGTAGAAATGAGATCCCGTCCATGCGGGGCATTTCGATATCAAGCGTGATGACATCGGGTTTAAGTTCCAGTATTTTGTCCCGCGCGATATACGGATCAGGCGCCGTCCCGACTACCACGATTCCCGGATCGCGAGCCAGCTCGGTGGAAAATATCTTCCGTACGACGGCCGAATCATCAACGATGAGAACTCTGATGCTCATATGCCGTTCCTGTCTCGGTGAATAGGGCAATCACGGGGTGTTCATCGACCATACTGCACACATACTCGCGGCCGTCCAGCGAGGCAAAAAACGCCTCGGGCGACAGCTCAACGACTTCGGGGGCAGTCTGATTAAACATGGCCTGCGTCCCATAAAATTCAGTCAGCAATTGGCCGGTGACGATATTGCCGATTTCCTTCGCGGCGTCGATCTGAATATCGGGCGATTCGCTTTCATCGGGATTTTCCCCCAGCATGTTGGCCGAGAACGCTCCGCACAGCGCCTTGGGCATGATCAGAGATACTTCGCCGGATTTGGCCCCCGAAAACGAGAGCGACACCTGGATGAACGGGACGGCCTGCGGGTCGATCTTTTGTACCTCGCCGGCCGGCTCCGGAAATACGAAGGCCGCTTGTTCCAGAACGCGACACAACACCGTGGTGAGGCATTCCTTAAGCTTTGGATCGTTCATGTGTTCCTCCCAGAACCTTGCTGATCGCCTCCGTGACCGCCTCCGGCGTGAACGGTTTGCGAACGTAGTCGCGAATGCCTTTGTGTTTGAGATCCTGCAATCGCTCGGCACTGCCGTCGGTGGAGATTACAATCACCGGAATAGCGCTGAGCATGCCGTCCTTGGACATCGCGTCCACCAACTCCATCCCGCTCATCACGGGCATGTTCAAATCGGTCATCACGAGGTCGACCCAGTGCTCCCTGAGCTTCTCCAGAGCGTCTTTGCCGTTGATCGCCACATGGATCTCTCCCAGATTGAGTTCGGTCATTTTCAATGTCTTCACCAGCACCGACCGCATGGTCTGGGAATCATCAACTATGAGAATGTTGTAAGCCATCGTTCGCTCACCTCCCCACGGCCACGCCGACGGGCGTCTCATTTAGAATACTTTCTATTTGGTCGAGCGAATCCAGCATTTCGCTGGTCGCCTTTTCGATAATCGCGTTCGTGATTTGCAGACGTTGCAAAGATTCCGAGCACGGCCGATACGACATGCCGTCGTATCCCAGACCAATGCCCTGCATTATGCAAAGCGCATCGGCTATGTGGACGAGGTCGACCGCCTGCTGACCGCTTGCGGCGGAGTTGGGGTCGTGATGCCATCGCACGGCCTGAACCAGATCGGACGGAAAGTGCCAGTTCTCGGCGATCATCGCGCCGACTTCAGCATGGTCAAATCCCAGCACATCCCGTTCGGCCTGCTCAAATGGAATATGCTCATTCATCACCCGATTCTGAATGTCATCGAGGTGTTCGGACACAAATTCTTCCAGCGCCAGCTTGCCGATATCATGCACAAGGGCGGCCGTAAAAATCGCGCCTCCGCCTTTGATCGTCAGCAGGCGGCACAGGTTTTCCGATGTCACCGCCACCGCCGCTGAATGTCGCCACAAATCCTCGGCCGACTGTCCATACCCGGTCGCCGGTTTCTT
>JBGOTX010000166.1:0-5148 GCA_041476705.1 Candidatus Zixiibacteriota bacterium | reverse complement strand
TGCTTCTTGCCCGCATATCCATTGTTGTCGGAATCGAATCCGGGAGTGTCATAAATCCACGAGGACCACGTGCAGTTGTACCCAAAATTATTGAAATTGAGATTCCTGTAGTAGCCGTCAGGATTGAACGGCAAGTTGTCCAGATTACTTGGATTACTATGGAAATTCAGACCGCCCACGTAGGCAAACGAGAGAGGAAGTGTCTGGCCCGGTTCAATGTCGAACGGCCCGAACGACAACAGGTACCGGGTATCCAGGCCTTTCGCCCAGTTGCTTACCTCGTTCTGCGGGGGGTATATCCATGTGGTGTCTAACGGCCCGATCGTAGCCACATAGGCCTGGTCATAATCGAATTCCTTGTTCCGAAGGAACCAGTACTTGGCGCGATCGCCTTCCGGTGTGCCCATGTTACCAAACTCCAGTGGGCGATATGACTTGCGACCCTGGGGGCCGAAATCTTTGAGGGCGTTACTATTACTGATCCACCAATTGAAGGACACGTCGAGGGTATCGCTCGGCGTTCGCACGATTCTCGTGCCGGTAACATTTGGGACAGATTCGTTCGGAAGCGTCAGCTTTCCATTATTATCGGCAATCCAGGCAACATTGATGGTGTCTTGATACTGGCATTTGTCGCTGCTCGAATACCAGGCGGGCAAAGATCGCTTGAACCCGCACACGTCGTCCTGCGCGCCGGGGTTCCCCGTAACATCGGCATATACGTCCGCATCGACATAGATACCCATATACACTCCCTTGAGGCGATTATGACCCATGTTCCGAATGGCGTAATCGAATAGCACGAAGTTCTGCGCGTATGCATATGACCAGGCATAAGACCGCTGAGTGATGTCGAGGCCAAGGGGGCGGTGTTGCCGACCGTCGACGGCATCGACTCCGAGTCCGAGGCAGTCGCGGGTGCACGTGTCATAATATTCGGCAATAAAGTCCTGCTCCGACACGGCGCCGTCATACTGTGGTTTGGTGGGGTCGGTGATTGAGCGGTAGACGATGTTACCGAGCGGGGCTTGATCGGGAAACAATTCGTGCTGTCTCAGCCAACCGTCGGCGCCGACTGACACCAAGGTATCACGACCCGAAACGGCCCCGATCCAGAATGCGCCGGCAAACAGGTAGCGGGTATTCGACCCCTTGGGAAATTCGCACGCTTTGATGGGAAGGCCGGTAAAGCAGTCAGGCCCTTTGGTATCATCAAAGTCCCCGAAAGTGCCGTCATTCTTGACGGCCAGCACCATATTGCCGACATCGTGTTGAGTGATGCAAATGGCCGGTTTGCCGGCCGCACTCTGGGTCCCGGGCGCATTCGGCTGGAACAACCCTCGAGCTTGGACTACGCCTGAAACTATTAATGTCGCCGCAAAAAAACCTATGCCAGAAACTATCAACCGTCTCACAGCTTGCCTCGCTTAACGCTTTTGAGTCACTCTATAGACGAAACACCACCAGTAACGATGAAAACAAAACGGAGGAGTCCGTCTCTTCTTCCAGTTGTGAGTCGCAAAGTACTACGAAAGGCGTTGGCGAGCAACACTTTTCACTATCTCTTTTCGGGGGGCATGTCCAGTTCGCCGTCGAAATAATGCATTGTTGCGCAATCAGTTGAAAGTTCGTCCGACCGAGGCAAAAACAAAGTGGTCGCCGGCCTGGCCGACAACCACTTGATAACATTAATTTGGAGCGCGATTTACATGATCAGGACCAACTTGCCCATTTGAACTTGGCCATCGGGTGACTCGACCGTCCAATAGTACAACCCCGAGACTGCCAATTGGGTGTTGCGGGTGATCAAGTCCCAAGTGTCGTGATTCGACAATGGATCAACCGCAGAGAGGTCGTGATCAATCTGTCGTATCAAATCACCGTCGAGGGTGAATATTCGAATGGTGCACTTGGGCGGTAAGTTGCCAAAATGTACGCGCCGGACCCGATCATCGACCCGATCACTCTGGCCACGACCCTCAAACCCCTGCGCTCGATAATTGCCATCGATACGGTATGGATTCGGATAAATAAACACTTTCAGGTCTTTCGCTACGACCGAATCGGAGCTTTCCAAGGCATAAGTCGACTTTGGATTGACATTCGGAGGGGATTCAAGCGAAGCAAGGCCCGACTTGGGCGACCCAAAATCAAACGCAGTCACGTTGACAAAATACGGAACCGACGGCAATAGATCAGTCAGTTCGTACTCGTATTCAAAATACTTGAAATACCCGTCCGGCGTCAGCTCGCCCGGCTGAGCCGAGTCGGGTTTTAGGGTCGACGGGTACGGTTCATTAGGGTAAATTTTTCGAATCGGCGTGGAAACGCCAAGCACCGATTTATTGAAATCCTGCGCGACAAAATAGAAAATGGAGTCGGAGAATCCTGCCATCCGGAACGGACGGGAGCGTGGCCAATCCAGCGGGTTCCAGGTTGTATCAGTGGGGGCATACAATTTTCGCAGTGAATCCAGGGTGAAGGGGATGTCGCGAAGAATCCAGTCGCCACCGGGACCCTGATTGGCAACCCAGGTGTACTTGCTGAAATCGTTCAAGTCATACGAAGTCAAGAGCGTGAAACTGGAGCGCCGGTCATCGCGCGAGTAATACACGCGGTACCCCTCGAAATCCAGCGCATGAGAGAACACGTCACGAGTAGTTTCCGACCTCGAACCGTTAAAACGGACCCGAATCTTACCCACCGATGGATACACCCAGACGTACGGCGCAGGCGGGGGAGAGGCGCCTCGGAAGTCCGGAACACCATCGCCTTCGTACCACACCGTATCAGCGCGAGTATAATTCCAACTGCTGTCGTATCTGATGACGATGACGGGTGGGTTAGTCGAAACGGTATCGTATATCGTGTCTACTTTGAGAGACGAGTCGCCGCCGGCATTGCAGATGTGTTTCTTCCCGGCGTAACCGTTGGTGTCGGTATCATACCCCGGATTGTCGTAAATCCACGACGACCAGATCGAGTTGTAGCCCAGGTTGGAGAAGTCGACATTGCGGTAAAATTCATCCGGATTATCCGGTAAATTGTTTATATTTACGCCGCTATAATGGAATCGCTCCCCGCCCACATAGGCGAACGACAGTGGCAAGGTCTGTCCCGGCTCGATATCAAATGGCCCGAACGACAAGAGGTAGCGAGTGTCGAAGCCATCAGCTATGTCTCGTGCCATGCCTTCGGGCGGGTACTGCCAAAGTGTGTCAATAGGCGATATTGTAGCGGTATACACCTGATCGTAGTCAAACTCTTTGTTTCGAAGGTACCAGTACTTGTTTCGATCTCCCGTCGGTGTTCCGTTTCCGCCGGTACCAAGGGAACGGGTGTCGGACCGATGGCGCGGCCCGAAATCGCGGTCGGCTCTGCTATTACTTACCCACCAATTGAATGACACGTCAAGCGAATCCGAAGGCGTGCGAATAATACGGGTACCGGTGACGTTCGGAACCGGTGGTGACGAGGTGAGGTCGCCGTCGTTGTCCGCAATCCAGGCGATGTTGATCGTGTCGTCCCAGCTACAACGAGGGGTCGAATAAAAAGCCGGTAGCGAACGCCGAAAGCCGCAAATATAGTCGATGTATCCATTTTGATTATTCAGCCCTAATACGTCGGCGTCCACATAGATACCCATATACACGCGCTTGAGCCGGGTCCGCCCGATGTTCTTGATGGAATAGTCGAACAGGACAAAGTCCTGGGCATATTTATACGACCAGGCGAACGACCGCTGTGTAATTTCCATATGCAACGGCACATGCGGCCGGTTATCGATTTTGTCAGGGTTTAGACCGAGGCAACCTGTGACGCAGGTGTCGTAGTAAACAGCAATATAATCTTCCTCGGATATCGCTCCCTCGAAAGCCGCCGCGGTCGGGTCAATGATAGATCGGTATTTCATGTTGCCGAGCGGCGGTACGTCGGGATTCATTTCTTCCACTTCGTCCCAGCCGTCTGCTCCCGTGGATACCAACGTGTCCCGACCAACCACCGCTCCAATCCAGAATGTGCCTACGAACAGATATTGTGTCCGGCTTCCCTTCGGAAACTCGCATGATAACAATGCGTCGCCGGTGAAACAATCCTGACCCCCTTTTTGATAACCGGTTCCGAATGTTCCGTGGTTCGTTACCGTGAGCACCATATTTCCGATCTTGTGCATGGTCTCACAATATGCCGGAGTGGCGGCGGTTTGGTTGCCGGGGTTTGAGCCGGACTGAAACAAGGATCGAGCCGACAGGTCCGTCGAAAGTCCGAGACAAACAAGCGAAGCAACAACTCCCCAAGCGGTTACCCTACAACGTACAACCTTCATTCCCTATTCCTCAAACTACAGGTCCTACAGACCACCGAGTATACGTCTCCCGTCATTGCAAGTCAAGCCAAGTGTAGACGGTTCACCGAGAGTTTTTGTGCAGTGCGGATTAACCTTATGTACATGAGGGTAAAATGAGTCCGACCCCGGAAGTCATCCGGGGTCGGCTAAAACCATCATGTCTGCCGCTTATTGGGGCTTCTCGAAGGTCCCGGCCGGAACCGGCGGGTTCACGAGGACTTCCGTCAAAGTCAGTTTGCCGAATTTCTGACCACCCAGGAAGCGGGTTGAAGCCGTCGGGAGCTTTACTCCCGAAGCGTCCGAAAAAGTCTCGTACACTTCCTCGATTTTGCCTTCTCCAGTCGGCGTTTCGCCGGTATACTCTTTGCACGCCAACTGATTGGACTGAGGATTGACCCCCAGCCGGCAGATGGCATCGCCCTTCTTGTTGACCAGCGCCACCCATTCAACCGACGTGCCCTGCACACTGCCGCTTCCGTCGTAAACCGCCTGATAGTCGGGCTGGTCGGAGGTCTGGAAAATGAGCACCAGGTCGCGTCCCCAGTCATTTTGTTCCTTGACCATGTCTTCTTCGGACTTGGCAACCACAGTGAGAGTGCGGGGATCAGTCGCCCAGCCGCCCGTGCCGTTGTTGATGTCGACCATCGTCCGGCCCATCACCGAGCGTGTTGTTTTCGACTGGTTCGGATAGGCCTTGATTTCCTCGACAGCGATCGGGAATTCGCCATTGGGGGTGGAAATGGTAAGAGTTCCTTTAGACGAAAGCGCCTTCACGTTCTTAAAATTCTGCAGGCCGCCGT
>JBGOTX010000165.1:0-5149 GCA_041476705.1 Candidatus Zixiibacteriota bacterium | reverse complement strand
GGATTCACGCCGTGCGCCTTGTACAGCTTCATCGTCTCAGCATTCAACTGCTGGGGATTGTTTTTGTGTTTCTTGCGAAGTTCTTCGATTTTGGGCTGAAGCTCCTTCATCGCGGCCATCGATTTGTACGATTTCAGCGACAACGGCAGCGTCACGATCTTGATCAGAATGGCGAACAGAATGATTACGATTCCGTAGTTGGGAATCGCGCTGTACATGCGGGGCAGAAGCCAGATAATGGCCAGCGCGAACGGCTTGATGATCCAGCCGATAAACGGCGTGGTGCCGATATCGAGAATCGCTTCGAGATCGACGTCGTAATGGGACATCAGCGTGTAGTCGAGCGGTCCGGCGTAGATGCTGAAGCTGTCGACCACCGACGCACTTGACGGCAGAGGCATGTCCAGACCGATGGTCAGCTGACGCTGTTCAAAGCGACGGCCATTCTGCTCGATCTTGCTCTGATGCCCGAGCGCAAAGGCGCCATCGGCCGTGTCACTTTTGCTCGGCATGATTGCGACGGCAAAGTACTCGCTCCGTAGCGCCGCCCAGGAGGCGTTGCCGGAGAGGGTTTGGTCGAGCTTACCTTCCTTGAAATCATTCAGTTTCTCGCGCGATTTGGACATGAACGTGACCGCCTCGAAGGTCGCGTAATCTTTCTCCGGATCGGGTTCGGTGACGCCGAGCGGGGTCGGCCAGTACAGGTTGTACTGGCGCTCAAAGCCAAGCTGGTCGCGGTTATCAAGCGCCAGAATCAGGTCGTAGTCATATTTGTTCGGGTGGAAAACATATGTCTGCCGGATCGCACCCCCTTTGGGGTTTTGGTACACAAACTCGACCCGGAGATCTTTCTGGGTGGCGTCATATGATCCGGGCGCAAGACTACAGGTAAATGGGAGTGAACCGGTTGACACGGTCGAGCCGGCGAACCGTGCGACCGGAACGGCGGTCTTGGTTTCGGGCAGAAGTTCGATCGGCCCGGCATGGCGATAGTTATATTCTTTGAGGCGAATCGAGACCGGCCCGCCCCCTTTGGTGGACAAAAGAACCATGTACTTATTTGTGCTGACGGTAATCGTATCCGCCTTGATCGACGCGGTATCGGGAAGAGCGAGGGCAGTCGACGACGACGCCGCAGTTGGTGCGGCCTTGGTCGTGGTGTCCTGAGCGGCTACGGCGACCGAATCAACAACAGTCTGTACCGGGGCGGGTGGCTGTGGCTTGACTATGCCCAGGAATTGGAGGATCGGCCAATAAAAGATGACTACCAGTGAGATGGCGACAACGATGATAATTGATTTCTTATCCACGTAAACTTCCCTGTACTTCTTTTCCCTGCCAGTCGTCCTCCTTGTGAGGCCGACAATTTATCAACGGAAAACAAATTCTGTCAAAATCACAAGGTCCCCGACCCAGAATGAACCGATCAGCCGTCGTGTTGGGCGGAGTCGAAACACGACCAGAGATCATTCCCGAAGGGTCGTTTCTCGGCTCCGCACGAAGCGACGTCCATGTACATGTACCCCACCCAACGGGTGGGTTCGGCTCATCCAAGCTACGGGCAACATACCTACGGAACCGGATCGTATCCGCCCGCGTGCCACGGATGGCATTTCGCTAACCTCTTGATTGCCAACATGCTCCCACGCCATGCTCCCTGCCGTCGGAGGGCATCCTCGGCATACTGCGAACAACTGGGAGAGAACCGGCAACTGCCCGCAAACATCGGCCCAAAGGTGTACCGGTAGGCATAAACCAACGCCACCAGCGGCCAAGCCAGCCATGAGACGTGGGCCCGGTCAGTGCAGGCGTGCGGTAATCCGGCGGACATCGGAATTGATCTCTTCAAAGCTTAACTTCAAACACCCGGTCTTGGGGAGGATCGCGATAGTCCCTGTGGCAGTCATCTCCGGCCTGTTAAGTCGAATCGCCTCGCGAAAGAGTCGTTTAATCCGGGTGCGGCGGGCGGCCGGTCCGATCCTTTTGGAGACCAGCACGCACCAGGCAAAGCGGTCGGCCGGTCGCCAGACCAGAGAAAAACAATTCCCCATAAATCGCTGTCCATCATTGAGTAAGCCGGTTATTTCGAGCCGGCTTTTTAAGCTCAGGGACCGGGGGAATTTATTTTTTCCGGCCAACTTGAGATGCCAGTCGCTTGCGCCCTTTGGCACGACGGCGGGCCAGCACTTTGCGGCCGTTTTTGGTCGCCATCCGGGCCCGGAAACCGTGGTCGTTGAGTTTCTTCCGGTTCGACGGCTGAAATGTTCGTTTCATTCGTTCGTTTCCTTCTTGCGAAAAGTAGAGCCACCAATATACACATCAGGGTGGCAAGGTCAAGCGGAAAGGGGGGCTGAAACCTGTGGCGAAAAAGGGGAAAGTGGATAGATTGGTAAATAGATGGGTGGACTGATGAGACCGAGATAACTGTGAGAATTGGATGAGACTGACTTATTTGACATGCTGGCTCACTGTTGTGGTGCTATCGAGCGGCGTGTGCCAAGCCCGAATGCTGGATGTACCGGGCAGTTTTGCAACAATTCAGCTAGCGTTGGACAGTGGACAATCAAACGACACAGTTGTGGTAGACTCAGGTAGATATTCCGGGCCGGGCTTTGAGAATCTCCTATATGACACCGACAAGATGATGTGGCTGATATCAAAATGGGGTCAAGAAAAGACTCGGATCAACGTCAAGACTGGCCTAGGATTTATTGCTTGTAAGAACTCCTGGGAACACACAAGGGGATGTTTGGTAATCGATGGCTTTACTATTTATGGGTTTGACGCGGGCGTGGCCATTGGAGACGGTGCTTGCGCTCTGGTCATTCGGTGTACGTTCCTCAGCTGCGCTTCGGGAGTAAGAGACGTTAGCTATGGGGGCAACAATTGTTACATTGATTCCTGCAATTTTTTCCGTTGCGACTTGGGAGTTGAATTCAATGATAATTCGTGGATGGGATTGTGGCGCTCGGATTTTCGTGATAATGGAACTGCAATTTGGTTTAGCGCCGCTCAATATGGCTACGTTACCTCGTGTAACATCGTAGGGAACGGTCTGGGAATTTACTTCCGGCATTTCGATTTCAATGACTCAGTGACTAAGTGTGTGATATACAACAATTATATTGGAGCATATCGCGAACAAACGTGGCCGATCTCTGACACCGCCAGGGTCGCTCAGCTAGTCGTCGGCAATGACGTTTTCGGGAGTTCTTCGGGTCAAGACTACCTTCACATGCCTGATTTGACTGGTAGAAGCTGCAACATTTCAGTTGATCCTTATTTGTGCGATACGACACTCGCCTCTCATACCGTGGCGTCTATCTCTCCGCTCCTTCCTCAAAATAACTACTGCCATTTTTCAATCGGTGATGTCTCTGGTGTTGCCTGCTACTGTGGCGACGTCGATGTCTCTGGCAACGTTGATATTTCCGACATAGTGGTTCTCGTCAGCTACATGTATACTGGTGGTTCGCCGCCGGTTCCGCTAGAGGCAGGTGAAATCGATGGTTCGACGCCTATCGACATTTCCGACCTTACATACCTAGTAGCGTACTTGTATTTATCCGGCCCGCGCCCGCCGTGCGGGGGGTAGTTGAAGATGTCGGTTTTTCGTCCGAATGGCGTTGTACTTGAAGCTCAGACCTCTAAGAGAGCAAGTTTGCTGGTAGCCGGTTGAAAATCAGAGCGTGGAGGGCAGTATGACCAAAACACAATTCGCGTTAGTGGCTGTGGCTTTAGCGGCGTTTGCCTGCGTGACGTCGTGTACAGACAAAACCACGATTGTTCAGAATATTGTGCCGGGTGACCAGATCAAACTAACCGGCGAGGTCAGAGCGTGGCGGTGCATGGTAGGCGATCGAATTAACAATCACTATGTTGATTCTCTGTTCGCTGTAGAGACCGGGGACACCGCCCGAATTATCATTGCCTACGCCAATGGCTGGTGCGACACAATCCTAACCGACAGCGTGTCGAGCTTTCATCGAGTGGTAGCAACCGGCCTTCACAGAATGGTTATCGAGACGAGATATACTTGGCCCGAAACGCTTCAAGTCTATCTTGACCGTGACACGACTTTCAACTTCAGGTTGGTCTACGATGTGTTGGACCCTGATAACATCACAATCTATTTTGAATTCCCGAGTTATGCTGATACGATCGGCGCGGCAAGAGAGTGGGAGGCTCTGCGCCGGCTCAACGGCAGACTCGAAGGAGCACTCAATACCTCTGGGTTCACTCCGCGACGCGAGTGGCGAAGGGAATCGGCGACGGGGCTGTGGATGATCTGGAATATTCCGCTCTCCAGTCGGAGATTCAACGTACTTGAGGTAAGCACTCGCGCCTACGACATTGCGAAGGCGGACACGGCGCGCATCATATCTCCGGTCGAACTCGATATCCACCCGAAAGGAATTTACATGTGCCTCATGGGGGAGTGAAGAACATTGAGAAAGACCGTCTGATGTCTTGTCCGACTGACGTCGGACTCGGAATACCGACCTACAAATCCGGGGAAGAAAGAAGAGTCGACAGCCGCGGGGAAAGAGGAAGTCAACTTAGACAGCACTTCTTGTATTTGCGCCCGCTACCGCAAGGACAGGGATCGTTTCGTCCGACTCTGACTGCACTGACCAAGGCCAGCGCTTCGGACGTATCCGCCGGCGTTTCGCTTGACCCAATCTCGGTCTCACCCGTTTGTTTGAGACGTATCCCTTGGAATATATAGATCGTCTTGCGCTCGCCTCCGTTTCCCTGAGCGGAAAGGGCTACAACCGTGGTCACCCTGAGAAGCGGCCGAAATCGCTCGATAATATCCCGCCGCGGATTCTGGTACAGCCGGAGATGGGCGACATCGTCGTAATCCGGGACCGATGCGATCAGCCGGACCCCCGCCGGTAAATTCTCGATAATGCGAAGGTCGTCGAGATGCTCCAGAACTTCGAGCGCGACGGCGACATCATAGTCGTGCGGCAGGTAGGCGGCCGGGTCGTAGGCGTCCCCCACCTTAAATTCCCCACGCCGGCAGAGCTTTTTGCTACACTCAACGGCCACCGGGCTGAAATCAAAACCCCGGTACGGATGACCGCGGTCGATAATCATTTTGCCGAGATCACCGACGCCACACCCGATCTCGAGCACCCGGCGC
>JBGOTX010000164.1:0-5168 GCA_041476705.1 Candidatus Zixiibacteriota bacterium | reverse complement strand
GGGCCTTCCGGGTGCGGCAAATCGACCCTCCTTCGAATCATCTCCGGACTCGAAGAAGCCGACAGCGGCGAAGTGTACCTGGGCGACAAGCGGGTTGACCACCTTCGCCCGCGCGACCGGAATGTGGCATTGGTTTTTCAAAACTATTCGCTGTATCCGCATATGTCGGTGGCAAAGAATCTTGGTTTTCCGCTGAGCGTGGCGGGGATGCCCAAGGACGAGATCAGACAACGGGTGCAGGAGATCGCCACCATGCTGGGGCTGTCCGACCGTCTGCATGATCGCCCCGCGCAGTTATCGGGCGGGCAACGACAGCGGGTGGCCCTTGGCCGGGCAATCATTCGCAAGCCGTCGATTTTTCTTCTGGATGAGCCGCTGTCCAATCTCGATGCGGACCTTCGGGTGCGCATGCGACAAGAGATCGTCCGGCTTCAGCGCGAAGTCGGGGTGGCAATGGTTCATGTCACGCACGACCAGACCGAGGCGCTGACCATGGCCGACCGAGTGGCGCTACTACACAAGGGACAGATCGAGCAGATTGGAAAACCGGAAGAACTCTATAGGTCGCCGGCGACCCTGAATGTCGCGCAGTTTGTAGGCCAGCCGAAAATAAACGTTGTTGCGTCGCAGGTGGAAAACGAGCGGCTGCTCCCGCTGGGGATTGCCCTTGGTGAGTTGGAACCAGGAGTGATCGATCAGGTGCGAAAACTTGGAAAGGTGCTGATAGGAATCAGGCCGGAATCGATCGAGATCTTGCCGCAGGGGGATTTTTCGGGTGAGGTGGCCGCGTGTGAGTATATGGGGGATCACTATGTGATGGAGTTGATCTATCGGGATGTCCGGCTGACAGTCACCACGGTGGCCTCGCCGCAGACTTCCATCGGTCAGACGGTGCGGTTTACGCTGAAGGCGGGGAATCTGCTGTTCTTTGACGGCGCCTCGGGTATCCGAGTGCACGAGGGAGAGGGCTGAAGCTTTAACTTGTTCGACCTCCTGATTTCTTCTATACAAGCCCCATGTCAACACCATCGCTGTTGAATTGGATCGAGTTGTCCCGCCCGGCGCTTGCGCAAAACGTGAAGGCACTGGCCAAACTGGGACGCGGGCGAATCTTGGCCCCCTCGGTGAAAGCCAACGCCTACGGTCACGGTCTGCCTCAGATTGTCAGCATGCTCATTCCGCACAAACAGGTAGAGTATCTGTCGGTGCATTCGCTCGAAGAGGCCATCACCTGTCGCGAGCATGGCTGGCGAAGGAAGATCATGCTGTTGGGGCCGGTGCACTCCTCGGCGCTCGACCTGATAGTTGAGTGCGATCTGGAACCGGTGGTGTGTGACAAGCAGAGCTTAACAACGCTGGGTAAGATTTCTCAGAAGCGCAATAAACCGATTTTCACGCACATCAAACTGGAAACCGGCACCAACCGGCAGGGGATAACCGAGAAGGAGCTTCCGGCGTTCGCGGCGATCTACAAGCGGTATCCACTGCTGAAGCCGTACGGGGCCTCGACCCATTTCGCAAATATCGAGGACACCACCAGTCACGAATACGCGCTGTATCAACTCGATCAATTCGCCGCTCTGGTCAGGAAAATGAAGAAGCTCGGAATCGGGCCGCGGGTGAGACACACGGCGTCATCGGCGGCGATGATCCTTTTCAAAGAAACCCGCTTCGATCTGGTTCGGCCGGGGATTTCGCTCTACGGTCACTGGCCCTCCAAAGAGACGTATGTCAGTTTCCTGATGTCCGGCGGCCACAATGAATTGTTTGCGCCGACATTGTCGTGGAAAACCCGGATCACGCAGATCAAGCAGTTGGCGGCCGGAGCGTTTGTCGGATATGGGTGCACCTATCGGACCACCACCCCCACCAAACTGGCGATCCTGCCGATCGGATACTACGATGGATACGCGCGAGCACTGTCCAACCAGGCGTATGTCCTGATCAAGGGGAAGCGGGCCCCGGTACGGGGAAGAATCTGCATGAATTTGATGATGGTCGACATCACGCATATCCCCGGCGTGAAGTCAAGCGAGGTCGTGACGCTGATTGGTCGCGACAAGAGCGAAATCATCACCGTCGAACTGCTGGCTTCGTGGGCCGGGACGATCAACTACGAAATCCTGTCCCGCCTGTCGGCGGCGATCCCGCGTATAATCACTGTTTGACCAGCGACTTGGTCAGCAAACTGGAGAAAAATGGGTCATATTTGTGCCAGATTTCACTTGACACTTTTTTTCATTCCGGTATTATTATTCATGTGAAGCTTTTCACATAAACGGTGTAATTTTGTCAAAAATAGACAATCATCATACTGAGTAGCACGACGCGCATGATTGGAAGAAAACGCATTTCGGAATCGACGATTCACCGTTTGTCGTTGTATTACAGGGCATTATCAGTTCTGGAAAAGGACAGCTACGAAACCGTATCGTCGAAGGAACTGGCCCGCCGCGAAAAACTGACTCCCGCCCAGGTCCGCAAGGACCTTTCATTTTTCGGATCGTTCGGCACCCGGGGACTGGGGTATCCGGTCAAGGAGCTAAAGGCGCAGATCGCCGGTATTCTGGGGATAGATCGGGCCTGGCGGGTGGCGCTCGTCGGGATCGGAAATATCGGCTCGGCGTTGGTCAGCTACAAAGAGTTCAGCCGGCAGGGATTTCAGATAATCAAACTTTTCGATAACGACCAGCGAAAGATCGGTTCAAATCACAAGGGTATAGAAGTTTCCGACGCCCGCAATCTGGAGCCGGAACTCAAGGAAGCCAAAATCGAAGTCGTGATCGTGGCCGTTCCGGCCACCGTGGCCCAGTATATTGTCGACGATATCGTCAAGGCCGGTATCAAAGCGATTTTGAATTTCGCCCCGGTGAACCTGAAAGTCCCCGACGATGTCTATATCCGGCACGAAAATATGTCGATGGAACTCGAGTATCTGTCGTTTGCCATAGTGAACAACCATACCCAGAAACGAGTCCGGTCGTAAGGCCGACGAGCATCTCGGGGTAGCTCCTAAATCATCAACTCTGAATCGACCGCCGGTCTCTGCGGTATTGCAGAATCGCGGTTCCAGGGGTATATTCAGACGGATTCGATGTCGGTCTCATCAAGTCGGTGAGACCAAAGGGTATCTGATGAGTACAAGCAATATGTTTCGTTCGGTAATCCTCCTGATCCTTTTCGCCCTGGGCGTTCCCGTGATCGGCCAGCCGGTTAATACCATGACCACGCAGGACTCCGTGAACGAGTTGTTGTCAAAGGGAGGGGTGGCGTTGAAAGCGCAGGATTTCGGCCGCGCCATCGAGCATCTTCAGGCGGCCCTCCGGCTTGACTCGCTCAATCAGCAGGCACTTCGCAATCTGGGAGCCGCGTTTGCCTCTCGCGGGGAATACGATCAGGCGAAAGCATATCTCGACAAAGCGTACCGGCTGAACCCCAAAGATGGCGAAGTATGCAATAATCTCGGAGTGGTGGCGATCGATCAAAAGGACCCGGCGGCGGCGATCAAGTGGTTCGAGGCGGCCGTCGCGATCGATTCCACCTCAGCCCTGTATTTGACCAGTCTGGGACAGGAGTATCTTAGAATACAGCGAATACAAAAGGCGCTGCCTCTCTTGCAGAAGGCGCACCAACTTTCACCCAAAAACCCCATTCCGCTCTTTCTGCTGGGCAATTGCTTTTCGGCGGACCGCGAATTCGATAGTTCCGTCGCGTACTATGAAAAGTCAGTCGCGGCCGGCGGGACAGCGCCCGACCTGTACTATTTTCTGGGCATAGCCAAACTTCAACTGGGGAAAATGGACGAGGCCGAAAAAAATTACAAGCTGGCGCTGGAAAGAAATCCCAAATACAAAGAGTGTCTGCAGGGATTGGGGCTCTTATACGCTCAGCAGGGAAAATTCGTCGCGGCCAACGCCCAGTTTGAAAAAGTCGTTCAGGTCGATTCGCTGTTCTATCAGGGCTGGGTTTCGCTCGGCGCGACCTGCGCCATCACCCAGCAATTTGCCCGCGCCGATACGATCTTGTACAAACTCATGAAGGTCGACTCCACTTGGGGAAAGCAGATGCTTTACTTGATCCAGATGGAGCAAAACAAACAGGCAAAGAAGAACGCCCCCGATTCAACCGGCCCACCGCCGAAGAAGTAGTTCTTACCTTTTCCCTGCAGACGATCAGGGTTCCGCGGCCGACTGTAGGGAACTTCCCACACTGTCGAGCCAATCCATCATTAATTACCCCACGCCTGGCGCGTCACCATGCGCCGTGGCATCGACTTAGCCCCCGGGGCACGTCTCTTGCGGTAACCAGATCAGATACAAATAATTGTAGGTAAGGGAGAGCGATATGGCACAGCGGTCATGTCTGATCGGGCTTGGTTTGGCAATAGGGATAGCGTTGTCTACCGCCGCCAATCCGAGTATCAAACCGGCCGACTCACAATCGGTTCAATCGATCACCCCGGCTGAATCACTTAGTCAGGCGGTCGATCGTTGGTACGAAGCAACTCTGGCTGGCGACAACGGTAAGACTCGCGAATGCGAACAGCGCCTGGTGAAACTACTGGCCGCCGATATCGACCGGACCCAGAATGAGTTGAACTTACTGACCACCCATCTCACTGACAAATCATCAGATTCCCTCATCGGGCCGCTGCCTCCGGATTCTCAGGCCAATCCGATTCGCGATTCGCTCAGCATCCTGAAAGATAAGGTGCGTCTGAAGAGAATGTTGCTTGGCGCTATCACCCAAAGCGACGCCTTCAGTAATAAGTATCGCCTGCTGGGTGACTATGTCGATCTGTTGCGGCGCGAGGTCGGACTGCCCAAGTTGAAGCTGGCGGCCAACAAACGGATCGAAGTTGTGAAAAATTAGACGACCGGAATCGCTCACTGGACGGGACTGCTGTCCACGCGGTTCATCGGGTCATCGTGCGCCGCCGCTTGCAAAAGCGGCGGCGTCTTTTGTTTTGGGAGTCCCGCGGTGGCGGGTGCCCTCACCCGCCGTCACCTTCTTGTCATGCCCGCCTGCCTCTTGTTGACCTTCCCCCATTCATTGGTCCAGTCATAACCTCACGGTTTCATGTTCCTCAGTCAATTGGTTTTCGTAGTTTTTGGCAAATTCAGCCGGGGTCAGTTGGTTCAAGGACCGGTGCGGCCGGTTCTCGTTAT